>CAJOPP010000229.1 GCA_905236365.1 uncultured Lachnospiraceae bacterium | reverse complement strand
CAAAATCATTAAACTTAGCCATTTTTATTTCTCCTTTTTCTTTAATCCTTATTTTTAATTTCTGTTTACTATGTTTTTTACTTTTTATTTCCTATTGCAACGTTACATGCGAGCGACTTTAAATTACAACCTTGCAAAACACCTGTAATACATCCTAGTGTACAAAGAGATTTACTTGTAATCTGTGCTGATACATCATTATTTTTTACAGCTGCCTTTTCCGTTAAATCCAAATCAAAATCATTAAACTTAGCCATTTTTATTTCTCCTTTCTGTTATTTCCTGTCGACATATATAATATAGCGTAAAATTATCAAAGAATTATCAAAATAGATAAATATTTTTTATAAAGCAAATGCTCGTTTCCACACTCGATTTTCCTGCCCATTATCCTGCAATGCCAAAACAATCCCTGAACTTCCGTTCAAAATACCAATTTCATTGTACTCCTTTATTATATTTTCCGATTGATCATAATCTTTATCAACAAAGCCAAATGGATTATTTACGTCATAACTATTTATAATACATTGTTCCAAATTATTAATATTTTCATCCAAATATCCTTCTTTCATAAACACAGATGCCGATTTTGCCAATTGTAAAATCCCTGCATGACCATGGCACATCGACATAGAATAAATTGCATCTTTTTTTTCGATTGCCTTTTTCAAATTCTCACCTGCCCAATCAACCAGTGTTTCATCCTCCATAACCCGGCCTGCTAATACCATAGCATAACTAATTCCCGGTGCACCATAACACCATGCATCTCTTCGAAAAAATTCTTCTCCACTAAACGGTTCTTTGTTCTGCACAGCTTTATGCTCATCAAATCCCATCTCACCTTTCCATATATATCTATTATCTTCAAAAATTTTATATCTGTCGTAATAATCCATTATTCTATTGATTGCTTCTTTCTGACCATCCAAACACAAGCCAGACATTATCATTTTAGAAAGAATTGCTAAAACCCCTGCAATCCCATGTGCATACCCCGTATTAAACGCTCCCTCAGGATAAGTCTTCCTTTCTTCATCTGTAAAAAGAGCCTCTGGCGGAACAAGCCAGCCATATGTTTTAATTCCATCTTTTTCCCAGTCTTTTGTAAAATCAATCAACACCTGAACGCCTTCAACAATCGCATCATACACTGCATTATCTTCCATATATAGCATGAGATAACTAAGTATCCCTGTTAAGCCAGCAATTACATCGTATCCTATTATTGCCTTTTGCTGTGTTAATTTGATTGGAATTTGAATATTGGAAACGATTGCTTTATTAATATTGGTTATTAATTTATTATATCCACCTGTTCTTTTTGCAATTGCTGTGACCCCGAGTCCTACACCCGATAATCCATTATGTAACGAAATACTATCAAACCCATTTTGACTAATATCATCGACCACATATCCTATATATTCATTTGCTATCTCCTGCCAGACATTTTCTTTTGGATTCTTCTCTATCATTTCACCCAACAATAAACATACTCCGGGAAGTCCACTGCATAATGCCGTTCTGTCCCATTTTACCGAATCACCTAAAATAATTTTCTGATTATCTTTTTGGTTTTGAATTTTTTCTATATTCTTATAATCCAACAACTTGCCGGCAACATTTTCTGTTATTTTACTTATTTTTTCTTCATTTTCTCTTATCATTAATAAACACTCCTTTTAAATTTAATTTGCTTACATGCTGATATAGTACAAAAAGTCAAACAGCAAATTTTAACGATGTTATTCGCTAGAATGCTATCTGACTTTTTATTTTTACACAACGCACTTATGCAACATCTACATAATTCTCTGCATCATACATTTCCTTATAAACCATACATTTTTCCATTAATTCATTATGTGTCCCAACTGCTTCAACTTTCCCTTTATTCATTACTATAATTTCATCTGCCATTTGTGCAGCACACAATCTATGAGAAATATATACTCCCAATTTATCCTGCGAGAGCTGAAAGAAGTTTGTAAAAACTTCTTTCTCTGACAATGTATCTAACGCCGCATTGGGTTCATCCAAAATATAGCAGTCAGCCTTTTTCATCCATGCTCTGGCCAAAGCAACTTTTTGCCACTGTCCCTGTGACAATTCTCTCCCATCTTTAAACCAATTTCCAAGCTGTGTTTCCAAATTAACACTTCCATTATCATCCATCAGAAAATCAGCTCCGGCACAATGAATCGCTTCATTGATTTTCTGCATATTATCTACATTCTTAACATCACCAAAACCTACGTTTTCTTTTACAGGAAGTTCATACTTCACAAAGTCCTGAAATAACACAGACATTTTTTCATGGTAACTTTTCTGATTTAAATTATCATATTCCATACCATTAATTTTTATGGTTCCTTTCTGCGGCTTATATAATCCTGTAATCAGTTTTAACAAAGTACTCTTTCCGGAACCATTCGGTCCGACTATGGCAATCCTTTTTCCTTTGTCCAGCGTCAAAGAAATATCATTAAGGACGTTGCTTTTATCGTCATACGAATAACTAACATTGTTTATTTCAATATTGGATATCGATGAATTCAAATATAGTTTGCCGTCATCTTCCTTCTTATTTTCGTCCAGAAATTTAAACAACATCATCATGTAAAGAGAACAGCTATATACAGCATAAAGATTGACCATTATTCCACTTGACGATGTTTGTACCATAGAAACCGCTTTGATTATTGCTGTTACATTTCCGATTGGAAACATGCCACTATATGCCATCAAGGCTGCTCTGGCAATTACCATTCCACTCACAATATAAATCAATAAACCAAATATAATATTAAATAGCGTCTTTTTATCTAATATGCTTCTATTTTCGGATATAAACTCTTCTGAAGATCGTTTATATTTTTCCAAAAGATACTCTGCCAAATCAAGAATTTTCATCTCTTTAAAAGAAAAGTCATGTGTCATTAGATAATTGTAATACCAAAGTTTTCGCTCTGCATTTGCTCTATTCCACATCAAATCGAATTCTTTTTGTCCGATTTTCAGATAATAAAATAATGACAGGACAGGAACAATTAGCATAGCGACTGCCGCAAGTTTATTCCAAACAAATATAATCCCAACCGCCGATATCAATGAAACAAACGATGTACACATCGAAATCACAGCCATAAACATTTGATATGGTCTATAGGATACTTCTGTAGTCAATTTTTCCACTTTATCATATGTTTCAGAAGATTCAAACTTCTTTAAATCCATGTTCGAACATTGTTCCATCATCATATATTGTAAATTATACTGTAACCTGTACTGGTACAATGTTTGAATATAGCTTTCTATCTCACCAACAATATATGACACAATATTATAAACAATATAAAAAACAATTATATAAATAATATTACGTAAATTTTCTGTCGAAGGAGATACCAGTATATTAAGCAACTCTTGCGTAACCAATATACTAACAATTGGCAATAATCCAGTGACTATGCTCAAGACCACCAATAATTTAAATAGTTTTCCATCTGCTTTATTTAGAATCTTAATCGTTTGCGGTAACTGTTTTAATGACATGAATATGTCTTTGATTGTTACTTTTTCTTTTTTCTCATTTTCCATTTTTCATTTTCCTTTTTCATCAAATTTATAACGATTGCTACTTCATGCACTTTCCCGTTGTTTTGAACATACCAAATATTTTTTGCAATGCATAATAGCTTCTGCATAATACATAATCTTTTGCTCAATTTCTCTGTCAGTTCCCATCATTCTGTTACAGTGTAAATGAATTACACTATACAATATATCTGCCTTTTCATTTTCGCTGAGTGCATCTAATTTTTCCTTGTATTGCTGTATGATTGCGGTTCTTGAAGACAAGATATCTAATATCCAGCTTTCCTTACCGCTACTAAAATTTTCCCAGTCATTTTCCAAATCTATCAGATCTACATATATGGATTTTTCCTTTTTAAAATCATTTTTAAATTTACTAATATTGAAAATATTTAAAAAGCTTAATCTATCTTCATACCGATCATAAAATAATTCCACATACTTAAGAACTGATATAACCGCCATCTGCATTTCTGATAAATCAGTTTCTCCTATTCGTTTCTTATAAATCAATTCTTCTACAATCTGACTGTCATTAATAAACAATTGTTCTGCAAAAGGCACAAGCTGCAAGCCACCATATCTCTCTGTTTCCTGCTCGTAAAGCGAAAGCGTATAATCCCCTATTATTCTTCGTTTCATCATATCCTTTAACCAGATAAAGATAAATGGGGCAGCTTTATATAAATCATCGCTCGCTCCTCCAAAGCGAAGTCTTATATGTGGTCTATCATCTGTATATCTCATAAAGAAATGATAGACATTATATTCCTGCTGCAATTTTTCCCCAAATTCTTTTAACTCCATAGATATAAGTTCCTCTTCTCTGCTGCTTTTACAATAGAGCTTAAAATACATCCACTCTTCAAAAGGAAACTTTATATATTGTTCTCTTTCTATGAGCATTTTATCAGGAATAATTCTATCTTTTCGAAACTTATTTCGTTTTAAAACAGGTACCACAATTTCCATACAGTGTTGGCATCCTTCATTACATGTTACACTCAAGTTTTCTGCTTTTTCCAGAAGCAAACCTTCTTTTTTCTTTTTCAGGGCATTATATAGCACTTTCATAGACACTTCCGACGCCATATCAAGTTGTATTTTATTATCGAATTCCGTAATATTAATAAACCGATCTATATTCCTTTTTTCAGAATACTCTAAATAACTTTTTTTAAAGTCATCATATGTAACTTTTTTTCCGTCTATTCCCATCTCATTGTAAGATAATCTCCACTTCTCACATGATACCTGAATATCCTTATAATAAATTGCAGGAATATGTCGCATACCATCATATACCCTTTTCCATGGAAAATCATACCATACATAATTTCCATCATTACTAATTTCCATCAGAAATCTGTACACATTAGGACATAACATTTTATTATACATATTATTACTTCCAAATTTAATTATCTGGTTTGTAGTTTTGTCCCTGGCATAGAATTTATCATCATGAATACCTATTAACACATTTTCCAATCTTATTTCTTCTTTATTTTCTTCTCCCCAGCCTCCCAAGGCATAATCTCTCGCATTGATGCATCTTACAACATTACCATTACGCTTATCAGACGGAAGAAAATTCACCTCACAGGTCTTTACATTTTCATACTTGCTCTTTTGATTTATATCTATAAGAATATCTGAAATTTTCTTATCATGTATAGAAAATCTTCCGAACGTCTTTCCAGCCTCCGGAGCACCTCCATTCTCATTCAATACCAGCCCGATATTATCTCCATTCTCTTTTAAATAGAAATACATATCAAAAGATTCCCATGCTTTATCGGGATCTAACTGACCAACAATTGATAATAATCTGCTATCATTAAGTTGTATTTCTTTTTTTCCCTCCACAGCTTCTTCATATAACGTTGTAAGGCAATCTTTTAACTTTTCGGATATCGTAGAGTCAAAAGATGAACCATTACTTCCGGATACCTCTGGTTGGCTATAACTAAATGGCGTCCCTATTCCAATTATAGGATCCATCATTTCTACAACATTCACTTCCCTGTTCAAACCATATTTTTCAAGAAATCTATTCCTAAACTCCTCCAACATTCTATGTTCTACACTTCCTGCACTACTCATAAGATTTAAAAAATTTGCCAATTCTTCCACTGATGCTTTTATATCATACCCCAAATCTATTTTTTGATCATGCATCATTAAATCAACCTGGCAAGTTTCTTTTGCGTTATACACCGCTTTCATTTCTGCATCTAATTGATTAAAGATTTCTATTCCCTTTCCTATCGGAGTCTGAATATATTTATCCATCTTTTCCTTTATATCTTTTATTATTTTATATTCACTTAATCCACATTTGTAACATTCCTCCATCAGATAATCCATTGGAGTAGAATTTGTCATCGGCGGTCTAAGTGAAGAAACTAAAATTTCATTCTTTATCAATTCTACAATATATTGTTCTATCACTTCAGATTGCACATCCGGATATTCCCGTTGTATTTCCAAAATCATGTCAGAAAATGCAACATAGTTTTTACATTTATTTTCAAGTATTTTATATACGTTTGTATATCTTATACTCTTCTCCTCATTTTCTTCATCAGAAGTATATAGGAGTGTTATTCGGTTTCCATCATGAACCGCTATACTATTTGTTTTAAATTTAAGCTTACGATAATATTCTTTTTCTAACTTTTCAATATAACCATACAACCAACCAGCATCCGGCATAATCTTTTTCATATAATCGCCAGTAGCACCTACTATATTATTTTGGTCTGAAAATTCACCTGTTCCAACCGCTGCGAAAAGTCCGAACGGGGTAGTTCTTTTCTTTGATCTGACATAATACTTATAAATGGAAACAAATAATTCTGATTTATTTTTTTCATTTAACATATCCGGATTTGTTCTAAATTCTAATATACTATCGTATAAACTTTTGCTTGCAATTCGGATTTTTTCTAAAAAGGCATCATCCTCACACATTTCAACTAATTTCTCTTCGTCATAAATGGTACTACTTTCATCCGTTGCAACTCTATACATAAATCGTTTTTCCGCATTATATAGTCTTTCCATTTTTTCCTCCTTATTTTCTTTTCTTAAGATAAGAATAAATCTACCATGCAATAATCAAAAAAAAATCAAATTGAAAAAAATCTCTTCCTGCAACAAGTTTCTTTTCACCTGCTATCTCCTTTTGTTAATACATTCTGTTTTTCCATCTGCTTCACAGACAGATTGTGATTTACAAAAGAATTCATCACTACACTCTTATATTACTTAATAACCGTTTTTTATTCATCAACATTTACACTTACTGACGTTTTTATATTATAAAATAAAAACAGACTACCAACATATTTTCAATGTTAGTAGTCTGTTTTTAGTTGTTTTTATTGAGCCCACCACAAATTACTTGTGTTGTAAATTCATGTCATCACCTATATTCATTTAAATAGACAATTGAGCTCGTAATCCTTTTCCCAACCGAACAGAAATCGGGCAGGTTATTCCTCCGGAAAGCGTCACCGTATTGTCTTCCATGTTAATCTTTTCAATATTGTCTTTATTCACGATAAAAGAGCGATGGCACCGATAAAAACGATGATCCAACTCTTTCTCTATCTCCTTTAACTTTCCGCCAAATTCTATTCTGCTATTTTTTGCATATAATATTATCTTTCGACTATTTTGAGATACTTCAAAATATAAAATATCTTCATATGGAACTGCTTTTACCCGATCTCCCATTTTCACCATATAATTCTTAGTGATATCTTCCGGTAGTTGATCACTTAAATGATAACAATTGATCAGACATTGATGTACCCTGTTTTTTATTTCCCAAACATTATCTTTAATAATAAAATCCATTGCCTCTACCTTATAAGTAAATGTCAAATACGACATCTCTGCATGCGTTGTTACAAAAATAATATAACATCTAGGCTGTATTTTCCGAATTTCACTTGCCAATTCTATACCATTGATATCCGCATTCAGGTCAATATCTAAAAAGAAAATACCTGTCTGCCTCTCATCTTTGATGGCATCCAATATAACGTGTGGATCATTCGTTGAACATGCAATTTGAAACCGAAAATCCTCCACATCAATAATCTCAGAAATACAAGATGTAAGATATTCTCTCTGTTCTTTGTTATCTTCACATACATAAATATTTAACATGCTTCTCCTCCCCCAAAACATAATGTAATCAGCATTTTTATATCTTCTCTGTTTTGTATGATAAATTCCTTCTGCATTGCATAACCCTGTAAAATCCAATCCAGCTCTTCTTTAGTTAATGAAAACCCGTTCAGCCACTCGCTTATTTTTTCTGTTGATACCGGTTCTCTATACTCTATCTTGTCATCCAGTACGGAATTAACATCCGTAACCACAGGATTACCTTCCTTTTCCTTCATCTTATCCGGTGAAAGGAATTTTCCATTCAACGACCAGACAAGAGCAATCAGACTTCCATATTTCAAATAGTAATTTTTTCCCAATTCCTGTGGGATTCCCTTTCCAGCATCAATATACTCCACAAATCCACACATATCATAAAACAAGATATTTTTAATATAATTTTTGTCATTCCGATTTATATTCTGATTGAACCATGACAAATATTTCTGAAACCCTGCTTCCTTCACCATACAGCCACTCTCAAACACTACTTTTTTCCCTTCTGTAAATACAAGAAGTGCCTGAATTCCTGCTTCACAATCCTCAAACACAATCTCCTTCAACTCTATTGGATTGGTCGTCTCAAAGAAAGCATATGCTATAGCTTTTTTATGTTTGTCAACTTCTTTTATAATTATTTCTTTCATACCCTGCTGCCTTTCTCAAAATGCACTCACATTGGTTACTCAATCTTGTTAATACTCCATACCATAGGTTTATTGCAAAGCTATATATCATTTTCCAATTTGTTATCATTGACTATAATAACATCTTTCAACTTTCTTTGTAGCTTTTATCCTAAAATACGTTTTTTTTGCATTGAATGTCATGATGTCAGGACCAAAAGAAGATTTCTCATCCTTTTTCCCGATTCATCCAACCCATTCATCGGCTCGGCTAAAAGCAAAACATCTGAATCTTCCATAATCCCTTGAGCAATAAATTTATCTTCTAATGTTATAACTACCGGGTTCCGCTTCGAAACACAGATATATCAGATCTTCACTGCAAACATTCGTTGTTCTCATGCCGGGTTTGGCAAGCGGTAACACATGTCCTTTCCGAATAAATACCAGAACTTCATTCAAATCCGCTCTTAAGTAATGATCTCCCTTTTCCAGAATCTCTTCGTCATAATCATCGTAAGCCCTGAAACGGATCATCTTCATTTTCTCCGGCAAATAGACATGTCTGCCTGTGACATTCTGCTCATAAACCGGTGCTATCATAATGCTCTCACCATAAAGAAGCTGGTCCTCTATCTCTAAGCTTCTGTCGTCATCATATTCAAAGGCCAGTGGCTTAAACAGCATATCGTATTCAAGTGCCGCTTTCATAAACTCTGAATAAATGTACGGAAGCAACGCATATCTTAATTCTACCAGATTCTTGAACACATCCTTCGACTCGAACTGATACATTTCCTGCCTGCGGGTATTGAATGCAGAATGATTTCTAAACAGAGGCGTAAATATACCAAATGCAGTCCATCGAAGAAGCAGATCTTCCGTAACATCCGCCGCAAATCCTCCAATGTCCGCTCCTGAGTAAAGAAATCCACACATATTGAGTGCCGGCATTTGCCGCACATTTAAAAGAAGGTGGGACCACCATGACATGTTGTCACCACACCACACTCCCCCATAACGATGCATGCCAATATAAGACGATCTGGAAAACATCAGTATTCTTCTGTCCGGACACAATCTCTCAAATGCCTCTCCAGCGGCTCTGGTCATATTGAAACCGTATAGGTTATGAACCTTGTCGTGCCTGATTTTCTGTCCTTTATATTCATGATAAAACCTTCTGTAATCACTCTCATTATTTCCGATGGAAGCTACCAGTTCCTTGAAATCAAAATAAGAATAGATATTCAGTTCCATATCTTTATAGTCATCAATCCGGTCGAAGACTTCTTTCAAATGGTCCTCCGTATAGAAGATTGCCGGCTCATTCATATCATTCCAGAACCCATCTATTCCTAAATCCAGAAGCACTTTATACTTGTCACCGAACCACTCTCTTGCTTCATCATTCAGGAAATCCGGAAAATGTACTCTGCCCGGCCAAACGGCAGCTACAAGGTCATCTCCATTTTCTTTCTTACAAAAATAACCATTCTCGACACCTTCTTCATATACATCATATCCTTCTTCGATTTTGATTCCGGCATCAATGATCGGAACCAGATGAATACCACGGTCTTTCATCTCATTCACAAATTCCTTAAAATTCGGAAATTTTTCATCGCTTACCGTAAAATCCTTGAAATCTTCCATGTAATCAATATCTAAATAAATCATATCCAAAGGTATTCCGGCCTTGTCATATTCATCTGCCACTTCTCTTATCTCGTCAGCAGTACGATATCCCCATCTGCTCTGTCCATATCCGAAAGCCCATCTCGGAGGAATATAGCTTCTTCCAATAATGTGTCGGAATTCTTTCACGACTCCCGTAAGCGTATCTCCTTCAATAAGATAGATATCCGCGTCAAAATCTTCAAACACAATCAAAAGTTCATCCTTCTTGGAAAAGCCTATATCAAAGGTAACTCTTCCGGGAGTATCGACATAGACACCGAGTTTTCTTACATCAGACGATATAATAAAGAAATTCTGTGATGCATACAGCGATCTCTTGTCCTCAGTGTGGAGACCGTCATCGGTGTTGAAACCGGTGTATATATGTCCTCTTTTATTAATCCCTCTGACCGTCTCACCCAGACCATACACTTTATCATTCTTTAACATGTGGATATTAAGACTCTTTGCGTCATCATCCCTGATAAAATATGGAATAGATTCCGCAGTGATTTCCATCTCTTCTATAACCGAATCCGTCGGTATAGGGTTGCCAATTCTGTATTTTTTTATCATTATATTCTTCCTCCTTTTTGCTCGCTCCAATCCTCAAAGAAATTAGTATCTATTCATCGGCAACATCCGGCTTAAGTAAATGACATTGATTCTGCTGAGCGAACAGATATAGCAATTATACATCTTTTTTATACAAGAGGCAAATTCTAATGCTGATGTTTTTAATTAATTCGACTATAGCGCCGAATACTTTTTCAAGAGTGCAGGCGACTGAAGAGTGAACTATTACAGTTACAGTTCGCTCGGTGGCGTACGTCTGAACAGTAACCCTATTACACACATTGCACTTTCAGAACAAATCTCCCCCTTTACGAATGCCGTTTTTTCGTGTATAATAAACAAATAATTCCTTTTTTTTACACTGTCCATAGTTTATTTACACAAAACAAATTAGTAGAATGATGGATTTCTGTATGCTATCATAAGGAACACTCTCTACACCAAAAATCCACCTACAAAAACGATAACAAGGAGGTTACAATTATGAACAAACAAGAAAGCAGACTCATCAAATCTGTTCTCGCCACATTAATTGCGGGAATTGCACTTATTTATACATTTATCAGATATTCTGATATTCTATTTGCTGTTATCGGAATCAGTATTTTGTTTCTGATTACTGCATACTTTTTAATGCAGAATCTGATTGCTTTTTCCCTTATGCGAAGCAAATCTCTCAATGTGCATTTAAAAGAATACATTGACGATATATCCACGCAGATTGAAAATTTGAATGCAATTCAGGCACAAATTGGAAAGGCAAATTATCTCTATACCAAACAGACCGCTCAGACACTTGATTCCCTGGAGCATAACTATGCAGAGAATCAAGCTGCACTTGCAAAGAACTTCGCTTCTTTGTCAAGCCTGCAGAACAAGGCAACCAAGATCAATATCAAATACGATCAGGACAACACGACAAAGGTTATTGCCGCTGTCAAGGAAATGCGCAACCAGCTAAACGAAACGATGGTCACCGGATTTGATCAGGCACAGCCTAATAACGCAGATATCATTGCCATCCTGACAGAAATTGTGAATTACTTGAAAACACAGACCAGTGGGATGAATCAGGGCATGGAGGTTCAACTCAACAACGTAGCCAATCAGCTCCAGAATATCTCTACCAGTATTCAACATGTTCAGGTTTCGTCACAAAGTGCGATGCAGCCAGCAGCTTACGCTATGCCTGCGAATCCTAATCCTTTTGCAGCAGATACCATTCCTGTACCGGAAGCTGCCACTACCGTAGATACAGCCACTCAGATAACAGAAGAAAACACTACAGCACATACGGCAGATGTCTTTGAAGTTCCTGACAAAACTGTTTCAGACACAGTACAGGCATTTGCAGACTCCAATACGGATAATTCGAACCTAACAAACTCCGACATGGCAGATATGATAGAACCTGTGCTTTCACCTACAAACTCGAATGACCTTACTACCGGAACAGATGCAGCATCAGACAATCATGAAGATTCTTTTGTTCCTACCTTTACAGTCGTGGATAACTCTGAGACCATCCCAGAACCTGTCTCAGAAGAACCGGCTCCTCAACCAGCTTCCAACGCTCCAGAGCCAATTGCTGCTGATCCCGCTGATGCCAATAAGATGCTTTCTCCGGATGAGATCGCTGCTCTCTTTGCCGCTTCCTCTCCGGCCGATGCAGAAGCTATGGAACCCGTTGAAGAAGAGCCGGCTCCTCAGCCAGTTGCCAGTACTCCGGAGCCAAT
>CAJOPP010000228.1 GCA_905236365.1 uncultured Lachnospiraceae bacterium | reverse complement strand
AGTAATTCTGAAAATGTTCAGGAATCTAATAATGGAAACAATGCCGGAAATAATCAGGGGAACGGTGATGAAGGAAACAACAATGCAGGAAACATTCCGGTAACCGGCAATAATGGAAACAACAATGCCGGAAGCATTCCGGTAACCGGCAATAATGGAAACAATAATACCGGGAATAATCAGGGAATTAGTAATAATGGAAACGATAATGCCGGAAACAATCAGGGAATCGATAATAGCGGAAGTAATACACAGTCATCCGTAATTCTGACAACAAAGGTAACACTGAGTGATTCAAATATTGCTTTATCAGAAGGTGAGACCAAAAAACTGATTGCGACAGTAGAGCCAGCCAATGCAACGAATATTAATGTCAAGTGGAGCTCATCAAGACCGGATCTGGTAGAGGTGATTGACGGATTTGTAACAGCAAAAGCAGGTGCAGCAGGTCAGGTTGCAGTTATCTATGCAGAGGCAGAAGATGGAAGCGGCAAAATGGCAGTTTGTGCAGTGATTGTACGTGCAAAGACGGTAGACGAAGTATCAGGTGGCGATAAAGTGCAGTTGGCTGTTCCGGTAACCGGTGTTACAATCAATGAAAATGAGATTGAATTAAAAGAGATTGAACTAGCTGTAAATGAAGAAAAGCAGTTAAGTGCAGTTGTTACTCCGTTGAATGCAAGCGATACAAACATAAAATGGATTTCATCAGATCCGGAAGTAGTGGAAGTATCACCAGATGGATTTGTAACAGCAAAGAAAGATGGTAAAGCAGCTATTCTTGTATTGACAAGTAATGAAGAAATTGCAACAGCATGTGTTGTAACTGTTGAAGGAAACAAGAATACGGATGAGAATAAACAACAGAATCCGGGACAGGATAACAGTAGCAGTAATCCGACACAGCAACAGCCATCAACAGATGATAACGGTAAGATTCCACAGTCACCGGTAACTGATTATAATGGTGCTACGGGTACACAGATCATTGTACAGGATCAGGGAATTAAGGTAGATACCATTGAACTGAGTGGATTTTCCAGGAAAATTGCTGTTGGAAAGAAGATTGAGTTAACAGCGGATGTATATCCATCCAATGCAAATAACAAGACACTGAAATGGACAAGCAGCAATACGAACTATGCGACGGTAAATGCAGATGGTAAGGTGAGTGTCAAGAAGCAGGGCAGGAATAAGACGGTAACGATCACTGCAGCAGCTACAGATGGAAGCAATGTTAAGGCTACTTATAAGATTAAGATTATGCCTA
This sequence comes from uncultured Lachnospiraceae bacterium, assembly GCA_905236365.1. Lineage (GTDB taxonomy): Bacteria > Bacillota > Clostridia > Lachnospirales > Lachnospiraceae > CAG-590. Next base: position 9,639 of record CAJOPP010000228.1, on the reverse strand, counting down.
AGGCAGTAAAGAAGATTACATTGAAAGCAGCAAGCTCTGTGACAGCAGGTCAAAAAGTAACGGTCAAAGCCATTGTAAGTCCGTCTAAGCAGGTAAATAAGGAGTTAAAATGGGAAAGCAATAATAAAAAATATGCAACTGTAACTTCTAAAGGCATTGTTACAACGAAGAAAGCCGGAAAGGGTAAGACTGTTAAGATTACAGCCAAAGCAACAGACGGAAGCAATAAGAAGAAGACAATTAAAATTAAATTGAAGTAATATAAATTGAAAGCATGTGGTCGCAACCCCCATTCGCTTTAGAGAATGGGGGTTGACCACAAAACGAACGGTTGTCATAATGTAACATGCGGGTCACTTTAGTTTTATCCTCTAAATTTACGAGGAATCAAAAAATCAGGAGGCTTTTGCTATGAAAGAAATGGACACTATGTCAAAGCCAGAGAAGGTTGTAAATCAGCTTATACAGAAAGAATATCATATTTCCTTTGCGGAATCCTGTACAGGAGGCATGGCTACTGCTGCATTAGTCAGCGTCGCTGACGCATCTAAGGTATTGGATGTCAGTTTTGTGACTTACGCAAATGAGGCAAAGATAAAATATTTGGGAGTTGGAGCAGATACCATTGAGACACATGGTGTTGTAAGCGAAGAAGTAGCCTTTCAGATGGCACAAGGAGTGGCAAAAGAAGCGGGTTCTGAGGTTGGAGTGGGAATCACAGGAGTCGCAGGTCCCGGTGGAGGAACAGTGAAGAAACCGGTTGGGATGGTATGCTTTGGATTTTCAGTCAATGGAACGGTGCATACAGCAACCCGGTTTTTTGGCGACATAGGAAGAAATCAGGTGCGGCAGAAAAGTGTGGATTATGTTTATGATACATTGAATCAATTATTGGACAATGCAAATTAGAAGGTATTTGACAGATTGGTGAGATAATTCTGCTAAGAACCATCAAGCGGAGATTGTGCTGCTGAAATGGAAATATCACAATGGAAAATTATAATGAAAAATCACTCCCCCATCCGATACGATTTACCGTATCGGATGGGGGAGTGATTCTGTTTAACGGGATAATCCTGTTTTGTTATTGTTTTTTCCAGGCGGAAGGTGTCAGCAATACTAACATAGGAAAGAGTTCCAATCTTCCGGCCAACATGTTAAACATTAAAACATATTTTGAAAAAGTAGAAAACAAATCAAAATTGCAGGTCGGACCGACGAGGGCAAGTCCCGGCCCGATGTTGCCGATTGCGGACGCCACTGCCGTGAAATTGGTAACCAGATCAAACTGGTCAACACTGATCAGAAGAACGGAACATGCAAAAATCAATATATATACAATCAAAAAGATATTGGCGGAACGCAACACATCGTGTTGTAATGGTTTGCCGTCGATTTTAATGATCTTTATATTTCTAGGATGGCAGAGATGTGCAATCTCTTTTTTTAACGATTTTAAATAGATTAAAATTCTGGATACTTTGATTCCGCCACATGTACTGCCGGCACATCCACCGATGAACATGAGAAGTACGAGCACGTTCTTAGAAAGGGATGGCCAGGTATCAAAATCGGTTGAGGAAAAGCCTGCTGTTGTCATGATGGAGCCAACCTGAAAGGCGGCATGCCGGAATCCTTCTTCTAAGGAGTATCCAATTCGAACAATGTCGAACATGATAATTGCAATCGAACCAAAAAAGATAATGGAATACAGCCTGATCTCCTGCATGGAAAATGCTTCTTTAAATCTCCGGATCCATAGGAAGAAGAAAAAATTATAATTCAATCCGGATAAAAACAAGAAGAAAGTAATAACGTATTGGATGGTAGGAGAATAGGCACCGATGGAAGCATTTTTGACTCCGAAACCACCGGTACTGGTTGTGGTAAAGGAAGTACAGACAGCGTCGTAAAAAGGCATCTTCGCAATCAGCAGACAGATAATCTCCAGCATTGTTAAAGCAAAGTAGATTGCATACAAATAATAAGCTGTTTTGCGTACCTTTGGAACCAGCTTGCTTACATTTGGTCCCGGACTTTCTGCCTTCATTAAAAACAGATCCTGCCCACCGGTAAGAGGAATCAGTGCCAACATGAATACTAATACGCCCATACCGCCAATCCATTGTATGAAACAGCGCCAGAACATCATGGAATGGGAAAGTTTTTCAACGTCGCTTAGAATCGAAGCACCGGTTGTGGTAAAACCGGAGATACATTCAAAGAGAGCATTTGTAAAGGATGGAATCTCTCCGCTTAGAAAAAAGGGAAGACATCCGGTAACAGAAAGGAGCAGCCAGCTGAGTGCAGTGATGATCAAACCATCCTTTGCATAAAATCTTGTGTTGTGAGGACGTTTTTTTGTCAATAATATTCCGACTAAAAACATGAGTAAACTGCAAAATAAAAAATATTTTCCTTGTGTTTCTCCGTAGTAAATGGAAACAGAAAAAGGCAAAAGCATTAGGGCGGCTATAATATTTAAAATCCAGCCCAACATATAAAAAATCATTGTAAAGTTCATGGTATCTTCTCCCTGGTATAATGTATCGCACATGCTGTACAACAACAGATGACGGAATATCAAGAATGCTTCGCGCATCCGATAAATCAGTTGTGTAGTTGTGGCATTTTTAATTTAATATATCTTTTATATCTTTTAATCCTTTGTTTGTAGTTACCACGATCACGGTATCACCGTTCAATATGGTATCCTTGCCGCTTGGAGTAATAATCTTTCTATTTCGGATAATGGCACAGATTAATAAGTTTTTTTTCAAATTCAATTCCATAAGAGGTGTATTGGTTACCTTAGAATCCTGACGAATGTGGAATTCTAACGCTTCTACTTTATCATCCAGCATGCGGTAGAGGGTCTCAATGTTACTGCCAAAGGAATTTTGCATGGCTCGTACATATTGGATAATGGACTTGGCGGTGATATTCTTTGGACAGGCGATGGCACCGATTGGGAGATCGTCAATGACTTCTTCAAAGGATACTTTGTCCACTTTAGTAATAATCTTGGCACTGCTCACTTTGTTTGCAAATAAAGAGAGAACCAGATTCTCCTCGTCCATCTGGGTAAGTGCAACAAAAGCGTCGGTCTCATCAATACCTTCTTCCAGTAAAAGCTGACGATCTGTTGCATCTCCATGGATGATCAGGGTATTTGGCAATAATTCACTTAAGTGTTCACACTGTGCAAGATTTTGCTCTATGATTTTGACCCGTACATGGGCGGCTTCCAATAGCTTGGTCAGATAGTAAGCAATGGTGCTTCCTCCGATAATCATGACGGACTTAATTGGTTTTGATTTGATTCCGATTTTGGAAAGTAGTGGATGAATCTCATAAGGAGGGACAATGACATACATGTTGTCGCCTTGGAACAAAGTGGTATTTCCGTCTGGAATAATGACCTCATGTCCCCGTTCAATCGCACAGATCAGCGTGTTTGCATTCACCTTTGTGGAAAACTCATAAACGGACATATTGTGAACAAAAGAATTGTCGGGAATCGAAAGTTTGATCAGATTTGCCCGCCCTTTAGCAAATGAAGTAAAGTCCAATGCACTTGGAATTTCAATCAGATGTGCAATTCCGACTGCACATGCAAGTTCGGGATTGATTGCTAAAGACAGTCCGAGTTCATCTTGCAGGTACTTGATCTCTTCGTTGTATTCCGGATTCCGAACACGGGCAACGGTGTTGCAATTACCGGCTTTTTTTGCAATCAGACAGCATAGGAGATTCACTTCATCCTGTCCTGTTACGGCAATCAACAAGTCACTGTCCTTTATTCCTGCTTCTAACTGTGTACGGAAGGAACTTCCGTTTCCTTCGATTCCCTGTATATCTAATACAGATAATGCATGTTCCAATTTATTACTGTTGGTATCGATCACAGTGATCTCATGGCCTTCTTCAGTTAATTGTTCTGCAAGGGTGTAGCCTACTTTACCACATCCTACGATAATAATCTTCATGTTTTCCTCCTGATTGTAATCGCAGGCAATGTGTCAAGTAGATAGATTTGAAAATTCTATTTGGCGCATGCTGCGAGAGTAAATCCCTGCTGCTTGCGATAGGGTGCTTTTATCATAATCACATAGTATAGCACAAAGAGACGAAAAATACTACACAAAATAGTAGATTTTGACTTGTATTTATGATAGACTTACAGTATATGATTCATTGGTTAAGGCACCCTTTTTCTGTGAGTGGTCTTTTGCCGAATCCGGCACTACAATAGCTGTAATCGATCACAGATATTATTCCGGGTTATTGCGGTATGATCTTCAACATAAAGCTCACTCACAAAATGGAGGCTTAATTGACGGATTATATGTGAGGCTTGAAAATTAAGTCATAAATATAAAAGAGAAGGAGAAAGAAGGAAGTATGAGCTACAATTATATAGGCAATCAGGGAGATTTTGAACTGGACAACCCGGAAAGAATCAGTTATCTTTATTTCCCGATTGCAAATGAAGCAGGTGTGATGAGTTGTGTGACACCGGATCTGGCAGGAGATTCGAAGTTGAATCAGAATGCCTTTTTTATGCCTCCGGCAAGCTGTGAGAATCTGCACAATGATAAGGCTTCAAGGAATATCTGGGTAAAGGTAAACGACAAGTCTTTATGGTCGTTGACTGGAAGATCAGCAGCACAACAGGCAGAATTGTTTACGGAGGATAAGGAAGAGACAAAGTTAGAGGCTGGATTTATGCATCATAAACTGACCAGAATTTCTAAGAAGTATGGACTGACAGGAACTTTGAGCAGTGTGGTTCCTTCTTCCGGGGAATTGGTAGAGCTTACAAAGGTGGAGATTGAGAACACTTCCAAAGAGGATGTAACGGTACAGGTTGTGACAGCAATTCCAATGTATGCACGTTCTGCAGACAATATCCGTGACCACCGTCATGTAACTGCTTTATTACATAGAATCAAGACAAATGATAAGGGAATTATTGTGAATCCTACCATGACCTTTGATGAGCGTGGACATAAGAGAAACGAACTGGTATATGGTGTGTTTGGCGGCAATCAGAATGAGAGTCCGATTGGATTCTATCCGATTGTAGAGGAGTTTATCGGTGAAGGTGGTAATTTAGAGAATCCAAAGGCATTATATGAAAAGACCCTTACACCTCATGAGGCAGGATACAGTATTGATGGATATGAGGCATTAGGCGGATTATGTTTTGCACAAAAGGTTGTAAAACCGGGTGAGAAGATTTCTTATGTGATTGTTATGGGATATGGCAATGGTGAGACAGAACTGGCAGACGTGGCAGGTAAGTTCTTAGATGTTGCTGCTTTTGATAAGGCATTTACTGAGACTTCTGCTTATTGGAAAGAGAAAGTGAATGTATCTTACCAGACCGGTTCCAAAGAATTTGATCAGTGGATGAAGTGGGTAAGCTTCCAGCCAATGCTTAGAAGAATTTATGGATGCTCTTTCCTTCCGCATCATGACTACGGAAAAGGTGGACGAGGCTGGAGAGATCTTTGGCAGGATTGTCTTGCACTTCTGATCATGAATCCGGACGGTGTCAGACAGATGTTGATCGACAACTTTGGTGGTGTCCGTATGGATGGAACCAATGCGACGATTATCGGAAGCAAGCAGGGTGAGTTTATCGCAGATCGCAACAACATCACACGTGTATGGATGGATCATGGTGTATGGCCATTCCTCACAACAGAGCTTTATATCCAGCAGACCGGAGATATTGACATTCTGTTGCAGGAGAATACCTACTTTAAGGATCCTCAGGTATGCCGTGGTGAAGAGAAGGATACTCTCTGGACACCGGAGCAGGGTGAGAAACAGAAAGACCTGAGTGAGAACACCTATTCCGGTACATTGTTGGAGCATTTACTGATTCAGCATCTGACCTCCTTCTATGATGTAGGAGAGCATAACCATATCAAGATTCGCGGTGCAGACTGGAATGATGCTTTGGATATGGCAGGTCAGAGAGGTGAGAGTGTTGCTTTCACTACGATGTATGCGAAGAACATGGAGAATATTGCAAAGCTTCTGGATACCCTTAAGGCATCCGGCAAAGATACGGTTTCTGTATTAAAAGAGATTGAAGGTTTACTTGCAGATGATCAGAATCTTTATGACAGCGTAGAAAAGAAGCGTGAAGTTTTGATGCAGTATTGTGATACATGCCGTCATGCAATTTCAGGAGAGAAGACAGAGCTTAAGATCGAAGATCTTCAGAAGAATCTTCGTAACAAAGCAGAGTGGATGCGCAAGCATATCCAGGAGACTGAGTGGATTACGACAAAAGACGGTCATGGATGGTATAACGGATACTATGATAATTCCGGAAGAAGAGTAGAAGGTGAGACCGAAGATGGAGTACGCATGATGCTGACCAGTCAGGTGTTTACTATCATGTCTGAGATAGCGACACAGGATCAGATTAAGGACATCGTGAAGTCTGCAGATGAATATCTCTATGATCCATCCGTTGGCGGATATCGTCTGAATACCAATTTCCATGAGATTAAGATGGATCTCGGAAGAATGTTTGGATTTGCATATGGTCACAAAGAGAACGGAGCCGTATTCTCCCACATGACAACCATGTTTGGAAATGCTCTTTATGTACGGGGAGAATCCGAGGCAGCTTATAAGGTGATCAATACCTTGTTCCAGCACTGCAACGATTTTGAGAAGAGCAAGATTTATCCTGGTGTACCGGAGTATATTGACGCTAAGGGAAGAGGTGTGTACCATTATCTGACCGGTGCAGCAAGCTGGCTGTTGGTAACTGTGATCACTCAGATGTTCGGTCTTCGAGGAGAGTTAGGTGATCTGGCGTTCCATCCGCAGCTTCTGACAAACCAGTTCGATGAGAATGGGGAAGCGGGAATTTCCATGATTTTTGCGGACCGCAAGATCAAAGTGGTTTACAAGAATGCAAAGGGATTGAAGCCGGAAGAATACAAAGTGCAGTCTATTACACTGGATGGCAAGGCTTATGATGCAGATGTGATCAAGAGAAGTGATATCGCAGCACTTTCTGCTGAGGATGAGCATGTGATTGAAGTTGCATTGGCATAAGAGGTAGAAAATTGATAACCGAAGGATGGAATTTAGCGAGCGGAAAGAAAAGATTAAATTAGATGGATAGGCTAAATTTTGTATCCTTCGGTTTCATTTTTTTACTAGTGCTGTTACGAGATTTTGAATGGCTAAATAGATTCGAGTGCACGTATAACGATTGTAATTAGAAAGAATAGAAATAATTGTTCAGCCCTGCTGAATAGATACGAATAGAATTTGAATAAAGGAGTAGAGAGAATGCAGGATATTGAGATTGTGGATTTTCAACCGGAGGGATATAAGCCTCTTGTGGATTATGAGTCATGGAGGGTTGCCGTCCTGAAATATTGCGAGGATTTGAAAATTGAAAACGTAACAACGATGCAGAAACATCTTTATACGGACGAAGTGTTTGTACTACTACAGGGGAATGTCACCTTGTTTCTGGCAGGTGATGGTGAGAAACCAGAGAATGTTCGTGCGGTGAAGATGCAGCCGCATAAGATTTACAATATTAAAAAAGGATTTTGGCATGAGCATATTATGGATGAGGCAGGAGAGGTTCTGATTGTTGAAAACCGGAATACCTGCGATGATAATTCGCCGCTTTACAATCTGGATGAAGATTTGATTCAGCAGTTGTACGCAAGTGTCGGTTTGAATACAAATGAGGAGAATGGCAATGCACTTACTGATAATTTCAATCTTACCGGCAGCAATTCTTATGCTGGTGATTTACAAATGTGATAAAGTAGAGCCGGAGCCACTGAATTTAGTTCTGGCAGTTTTGGGATTCGGAATGCTTACCACAATTCCGTCGATTCTTTTTGAACTGATCGGGGAAGGAATATTGTCTGTTTTCCTGGCGGAGGATAGTGTTCTATTTACTTTATTGGATACCTTTTTTGTCGTTGCATTGGCAGAAGAGTTCTGGAAGCGTTTTGTGGTCAAAAAATACATGTGGAAGAAACCCGCCTTCAATTACCGCTTTGATGGAATTGTATATTGTGTCGCATCATCGTTGGGATTTGCCCTGTTAGAAAATATACTTTATGTATTCCAGAATGGAGTTGGCACAGGGATTGTAAGAGCAATCCTTTCTGTACCGGGACATTGTACCTTTGCAGTATTCATGGGATATTATATCGGGAATGCAAAACTTCATCAGGTTCGGGGGAATCTGAAAAAGGCAAAGAGATATATGACAAGATCCCTTTGGGTGCCGGTTGTGTTGCATGGTTTTTATGATTTTTGTCTGAGTAGGGAGTCAATTCTTCTTACCCTGTTATTTTTATTATTTGTAGTGGTATGTGATGTGTTTGCCATAATCTTTGTGGTACGGGGTGAGAAGCAGGATATTCCGTTCTATGTATTACAGGAGGGGGATACGTGGATTCAGAATCCGGTTTGGTTGCAGATGGCAGCAGCATCATTGAATATGGAAGTACCGGAAGAGTTGGTGTTTTCGGATGAATCCTGAATATTTGAGTGCTATTTTTATAAGTAAGAGCTTGCCGTTATCATCAAGTCCAAGGTTTATGACTGACGAATCATACATATCGTTTGATATGGACATATATTTTCCCTTTGCGGGTATTGCCACCGGAGTGATCAAATATAAATTTGCCATGTCCCCGGACAGAGAAGATATCCCCGTCTTTTAGAAGGATACTGTTGCGTCCCGTTATATGCCCGTTCAATGTGACTTTCTTGTCGGTAAAGAAAGCAAGAGCTTCTTTGCGGGAACATTTTAAAAGGGCTGCGATGATACCGTCTAACCGCAGGGAGGCAACGGGAAATTCTTCATCTACCAACGTCGGCTTTAGAGCAGGGATATCCAGATATGTCATCTCACATTTTATGTTGGTGTGTTTCACCTTGGTAAGCTCTTTGCAGATATAATCTGCTATTTTATCCAGACAGAACACATAGGCCGTTTTATCCTTCACCAGAATGTCTCCTAACATATCCCGTTCAATCCCAAGGTGCATGAGTGCTCCTAGAAAATCACGATGATTTAGTTCGTCACTGAATTTGGCAAGTAAAGGCGTAATCTTGATTACTGCAATCGGAAATTGTCCGGGATATCCAAAATCTTCCTCAGAGCCAAAGCCAACGATTTGGCGTTCACTCAGTTCGTTTCCACCGAAACACTCATAATGAATATAGGAAATATCCTCTCTGATCTCGTCAAGCAATGCCAGTTCTGCCAACGATAGAAAATTGCTATATGTGTAGATGTTCTGCTGATAGGCACGTTTTGCCAAATCCATCAGCCTTCCTTTTAAAATCTGACAGTCGTCCATTTGTTTTCTCCCGATATAAGTCTTTGAAATCTACCCGTCGATGTTGACGATTTACAATGAATAAATGTATCTGTTCAGTTCTGCTGAATAGGTACGCATAAATATAGTATATCAGATATTAATATTTGTTGGCAAATGATTCTTTTTGAATATTTTCTTTTTTTCGTATGTATGATAAAATGTAACTGTTTAGCCAGCGTCTCGCATTCATTGTGAGATTCGTACAAAAATGTATATCTCAGACAGAGATGCCCTCGCCTCT
>CAJOPP010000227.1 GCA_905236365.1 uncultured Lachnospiraceae bacterium | reverse complement strand
GCGAGGATGCGCAGGGATTTGCATATGAAATATGTCAGCATAGCTGACGCAAATCCCGCGCCAAGACTCGCGAGCGAGTCTTGAAAGTAAGATAGGGCGGATAAAATGAGTAAACAGGTTAGGATAATAGCATTATTCGTATTCATTGTTTTTCTACTGAATGGTTGTGTTGGCAATGACAGGATGTCCATAACAACAGAAAATATTGCAAATAGGCAATTGCCGATGGTGGAAAATACTACGGGCAATGATCAGGAGGAAGAGATAACTTTCGACTTGTTACAATTGAATATTAAGTATTCAGGTTCTCCGTATGAGGAGGTTCATAATAATGTTCCTTTTTTTGGGGATGAGGAAAAAATCATTGATGCTTTTGAAGAATATTCTCCGTTGGATTCGTTGGGTAGATGTGGTGCTGCATATGCAAATATTTGTATTGAAAGGATGCCGACAGAATCAAGAGGAGCGATTGGGCATATAAGACCATCCGGTTGGCATACTGTAAAGTATAATGATCTGATAGAGGGTAATTATCTCTATAACAGATGTCATTTGATCGCATTTGAACTGGCGGGAGAAAATGCAAATGAGAAGAATCTGATCACTGGAACCAGGTATATGAATGTAACCGGAATGCTGCCTTTTGAAAACAAAGTGGCAGATTACGTAAAAGCAACACATAATCATGTATTGTATAGAGTTACACCTGTTTTTGAGGGTGATAATTTAGTGGCAGATGGTGTATTGATGGAGGCGTATTCTGTTGAAGATTCAGGTGCAGGTATTCAGTTCTGCGTATTTGTATTTAATGTGCAGCCGGGAATTGGAATGGATTATGCAACCGGGGATAGCTGGTTGATAAATAACGATACTGAGATGTCAGGTAGATCGTCTAATGATGTGGAACATTTACTGCCCGAGGAAGCTAAGGAAGAGGAAACACAAGTCAATAATATTCTGTCTGGCAATGATGAGAAGACGGAAGAATACATTCTTAACACCAATACACATAGATTTCATTATCCGTACTGTAGAAGTGTGAGTGATATGAAAGAGAAGAATAAGCAGACAATTTATGGTACAAGGGATGAGATTGTAGAAATGGGATATACTCCTTGTGGAAATTGTAAACCGTAGAATCGGTTACAGTTCACTCGTTAGCCAGTAAACAGTCACTAGAATCGAAGAAGAATTTGAAAGAAAGTGTAAAGTTGTTGCATTTTGGAGAGTTTGCGGCTATACTAAGAAGGCACTATTTGAAAATGAATTTACGATGCGACAGACATACTGGAATGTGCGTCAGCACCATGCCTGTTGCGTATCTGTTCGGCCCTGCTGAATAGATACTATACGACAAAGAAAAAGAACTGGAGAATATAAGAAGCAAAGCTTGATTTTCAGTTAATAATAAGTGCGTGAAGCCGAACAATTATAAATACATTTCGGTTACGAAAGGACGATTTTGGATATGAGTGGAAGAGAAGGAAAGGAATTAGAAGGTGTTACACTGCTGGGCAATCAGGGTACAAAGTATCCATCAGATTATGCTCCGGAGGTGTTGGAGACGTTCGTAAACAAGCATCCGGACAATGATTATTTTGTAAAGTTTAATTGCCCGGAATTTACATCGTTGTGTCCGATTACCGGGCAGCCGGATTTTGCAACGATTTATATTTCCTATGTGCCAAATCAAGTCATGGTAGAGTCGAAGTCTCTAAAATTATATTTATTTAGCTTTCGCAATCATGGAGATTTTCACGAGGATTGTGTGAACATTATCATGAAGGATCTGATCAAATTAATGGATCCGAAGTACATTGAAGTATGGGGGAAATTTACGCCGCGTGGTGGCATCTCCATCGATCCATATTGTAATTACGGAAAGCCGGGGTCCAAGTGGGAAGAGGTTGCATGGAACCGTCTTGTAAATCATGATCTGTATCCGGAAAAGATTGATAATCGTTGAGTAGTAGGAGAAAATATGACATATCAGGAATGCGTAGACTATGTATTATCCGTTCCGTTGTTCGCTTCTAAACTGGGAACGGATAATCTGAATCGAATATTGGATAAAATGGGACATCCGGAGCAGGCGTATCCGGTCATTCATGTAGCAGGTACCAATGGAAAAGGTTCAACCTGCTTATTTTTGGCGTCCATTTTAGAACAGTCCGGAAAACGGGTAGGAATCTTTACTTCTCCACATTTGGTGACGATTAATGAACGCATTCGAATCGGTCAGCAGATAATCACGGATGAGGAATTTGTAAAGACATTTCATACAACGATGCAATATGTGGAAGAGGCAAAGAAAGATGGAATTGCACATCCATCTTTTTTTGAATTGTTATTTTTAATGGCAGCTGTTTATTTTAGAGAGCAGGGTGTAGACTACGCTATTTTTGAAACCGGAATGGGCGGCAGATTGGATGCAACGAATGTGGTGAAGCCGGTTCTTTGCATTATTACATCTGTAGGAATGGATCATATGCAGTATCTGGGCAATAGTATTGCAGAGATTGCAGCGGAGAAGGCAGGGATTATTAAAGAAGGAATTCCCGTTGTTTTTTTTGATCGGAAGGATGATGCAACGGGCGTGATTAAGGCATATTCTGAAAAAAGAGGAGCAAAATTATACCTTGTCGAAAAATCTCAGTATAAATTATCCGAAATATCAAAGAAAATTGTTGATTTTTCTTTCGATAGTGGTTATTATAGATATTGTAATTTAAAAATACAAAAAACAGGTCTTTATCAGGTTGAGAATGCCATTTTAGCAGTAAAGGCATTTGAAGTATTATGGGACAGTTTGAATTTCGGAAGTAAGGATAGATTCCAGTTGAAAACGGAATCTACTTATGGATTGATGGAGACCGGATTTGGAATAGATTGGATTCGGGCTGGATTATACAATATGGTCTGGCATGGCAGGATGGAACAGATTGCAGAGAATGTGTACATAGATGGGGCACATAATGAAGAAGCAATCGATGCGTTCTGTCACACATTAGAGGTGCTGTTCCCTAATGAACAGAAGAATTTATTATTTGCTGTTTCAAGTGACAAGGATTACGAGAGAATGATTGAGAAGCTCTGTACTATTTCCTTTAACGAGATTATGATTGTGCGTTATGAAGGTGACAGGGCAGCGGATTTGGAAACAGTAGCAGCCATATTTAGACGTTTTTCGGGTAGTAAGATTACCACCTTTGATAATATAAGAGCCGGTTTTTTATATGGAAAAAGCCATGTTGATCAGTGTTTGTTTTGTGTTGGTTCTTTATATCTGGCTGGTGACTTACTCAGTTTAGGAGTATAGATTATGATTAATTTTGATGAAGAAGTTAGGAAGTTTAAGCCATGTCTGGAGGTATCTCAGGCAGAGGATGCAATATATAAGAACGATGTAAAGGATATTACCGATGTATTAACAGAGATGATGCAGCAATTGAATAGTAAAGAGGAGAAATAGGCGGTGAATAATATGGAGTGTTTGAATTGTGGAGCACCTGTATTAGACAATGGACACTGCAGCAAATGTGGAATGAACTATAAGCTGCTAGCAAAAGCCTATAATACATCGAATTATTATTATAACTTAGGATTAGACAAAGCAAGTGTCAGAGATCTTACTGGTGCAATTGACGCATTGAATTTGGCATTAAAGTATAATAAGCAGAACATTAATGCCCGTAACTTGTTGGGACTGATTTATTATGAGATGGGAGAGACCGTCTTAGGATTAACACAATGGGTGATCAGCAGTAACTATCTTCCGGGAGAAGGGAACGTTGCTGTTCGATATATCAAAGAGGTACAGAGTGATTCTGCCAAGTTGGAAGAGGCAAATCAACTGGCCAAACAATTTAATCAGGCATTACAGCATGCCAAGCAGGGAACAAAGGATTTAGCGTTCCTCAACCTAAAGAGAATATTGTCAAACTATCCTCATTTTGTAAAGGGATATTTGTTGTTGGCGTTGCTTTATATGGATAATGGCAATCAGGATAAAGCAAAGAAAGCACTTAAGCGGGTGCTTCGGATTGACAAGAATAATACGTTGGCTGTGAAATATCTGACAGAGATGGGAATGGCTCCAAGAGAGATTATTGACATTAAAGAACGCAGTAAACGAATCGATTTGGATTCTGCATATTCGGATGAAGACCAGTTCCAATCAGAATTGGAGACCTTTGTTCAAAAGGGGCTGGAGGATATTGATAATCCGGATTTGTCAGTCGGATCCTATCAAGAGATTAATCATAACAAATTTAATCTGGTTTATGTTTCAGTAGGATTGATTTTGGGAATTCTGGCATTTTGGCTTCTTGTGCTTCCGACGAAACTTGATATGGCAAGTCAGGAAAGCAGAAAGCAGCAATTGACATATAGTGAAGAAGTTTCCAGAAAGAATGTGACCATATCAGATTTGGAAGATCAGATTTCGGATTTGGAAAAAAACATAGCGGAGAAAGAGAAAGAAGAGGAAGAGAGGAAAAAGAGCAATCAGGATTCAAAAGAGGCATTTCAGGTGATTAAGAATAATATACCGAACTCTGCCTATAAGACTTTGTGTGCTGAAGCTGAAAAGGCAATTACAGATCATGAGTATGCCAAAGCGATTGATATGTGCAATGTTGCACTTCAGATTCGGGAAGGCGATGAAGCCTATTATCAGCTTGGCAAAGCATATCTTGGTAATCAGGATGAGGAGAAGGCAAAGGCAGCCTTTATCAGTTTAAAAGAAAATTATCCTGAAAGTAGTCACATGGAAGAGATAACAGATTACCTGGAAGAATAGGTAAGAAGACAGAACAGCAATAAAACACAAACGAAAAATAGATAAGTTACGAAGGAAGAAACAACAGATTTGTATCAACATTTCTGTTGTTTCTTTTTTATGCAATGGTAATTTATGCTTCAAAAAGCGGAGCGTGAAATTATGATATATCCTCATGGACTTATAGGGGGTGAGGATTAAAAAAGAGAAAGGAATGGAATGTTATGGAACAGACAAAATTATCAGAGGTAAAAGATGAGACACTGATCATTCACTTACCGGAAGAATTGGATCATCATACGGCAGGTGAAATCCGAAAGGAGACTGACGGATACTTTACAGGAAAGAAAATACGGGATGTTATTTTTGATTATCAACATACGAATTTTATGGACAGTTCCGGAATTGGACTGATCATGGGAAGATATCGGGAAGTCCGCTATTTAAAAGGAGATGTGTATATTGTAGGAGTGCACGAAAAAATCTCCAGAATCTTGGAAATATCCGGTCTCTATCGAGTGGCAAAGTTACAAGACGATGTTGCAAAAGCGTTGCGGGATATTGAACAAAAATATGGGGATCGCTTCGGACAAAGATTGTAAAAGAAAAGGGTTAGGGATCAGTAGAACAAATTAAAAAAGGGGAGTCAGTATGGAACATTTTAAGAATCAGATGGTAGTGGAATTTGACAGTATATCAAAAAATGAAAGTTTTGCAAGAGTGGTAGTGGCAGCGTTTGTGTCAAGACTCAATCCTACCTTGGAGGAGATTGCGGATATTAAGACAGCAGTGTCAGAGGCGGTCACCAATTCTATTATTCACGGATATGAAAACAGGGATGGAAGGATTCGAATTGAAACGTATATTGTAGAAGATACCGTAACGGTAATTATAAAAGATTACGGGATTGGAATTGCAGATATTGATAAGGCAATGGAGCCTATGTATACCTCGAAACCGGAACTCGAACGTTCCGGGATGGGATTTGCGTTTATGGAGGCATTTATGGATGAGTTATTTGTAGAATCGGCAGTAGGACAGGGAACTACAGTTACCATGCGAAAGGTGATTAAACAGGAAAGAAAAATGACAGAAGAATATTATGCAATGGGTCAGAAGAATAAAGCAAAGGAAGAAAATCAGAATAGAAAATAGCAGGAGGCGTCATGGACAAGACTTTAGAGTTATTAAAGCTTGCAAAAGAAGGAAACCAGGACGCAAAAGAACAGCTTGTAACAGAAAATTTAGGACTAGTCTGGGCTGTGGCAAGAAGATTTGTAGGAAGAGGATATGAGTTAGAAGATCTGTATCAGATTGGTTGTATCGGGTTGATGAAATGTATTGATAAATTTGATTTGTCTTATGATGTCAAACTGTCTACTTATGCTGTTCCGATGATCAGCGGAGAGATCAAACGTTTCTTACGGGATGATGGAATGATTAAAATCAGCAGGACGCTAAAGGAGACGGCATATAAAGTAAAAAGAGCAAGAGAGGAGATTGTAAATCAGACAGGTGTGGAACCAAAGCTGGAGGAACTTTCAAGACTTTTGAAAATAGATGTTGAAGAAATTGTTGCATCATTAGAAGCAAATGCAGAGGTGGAATCCATTCATAAAACCATTTATCAAAATGATGGAAATGATATCTATTTATTAGATAAAATTGCTGCAGAGGAGGATGAAAAGGAAACGGTCTTAGACCGAATGGTAGTCGAGGAATTGATTGACCAGTTAGATGAGGTGGAACAGCAAATCATTCGAATGAGATATTTTGAAAACAGGACACAAATGGAAATCGCAGGACTGATTGGGATTTCGCAAGTTCAGGTGAGTCGGATAGAAAAAAGAAGTTTGTTAAAAATGCGAAGGCATTACTAATATGTAACTGTTCAGAATTGAATCTGAACAGTTATATTTTTACCACCATCCCAATAAACCACCGGCATAGTAAATAATACCTAATATCCAACTAGTAAAGATACCATATAAAATAACAGGACCGGCAATGGTAAAGATCTTTACGCCGATTCCGAATACCTGCCCTTCTTTTTGATATTCAATGGCAGGGGCAGCTACTGAGTTGGCAAAGCCGGTAATCGGTACCAAAGCACCGGCTCCTCCCAGTTTTGCAATATGTCCATAAGCGTTTAGTCCTGTCAGGATGACGCTTATTAAAATAAGAAACATGGACTCAAAACTAGCGGCATCGGTTTTTCCCATTCCCAATGAATTTTGAAAGAAGGAAAAAATTAATTCTCCAATAACACAGATCAGACCGCCAATCCAAAATGCATGAAAACAGTTTTTCCAAGTATTGTAGGTAGGGGTGATTTGTTCTACGTATTGGTTGTATTCTTCATTACTCATTTTTTGTTCCATAAGGAATCCTCCTAAAACGTATTTTTTTATTAACTAGTATGCCGAAAGAAAGATTCTTTATGCATCCAAAAGAATAAACTGGAGAAAGGTAAAGACACCTTTTCCGAGTGCGAGGAAAAAAATGACATAGGAAAATTTTTGACTGATATGTGTCTTTCTTGCATAGATAGGAAAAACATTGAGGACTTCCGATAATCCACCTATTAAAAATCCGATATAAATACCACCAAACAGGCCAATCAGAATCAGAAGGATTGTTCCAAATAAAGGTGATGGAAGTGCACCTTCCTGTACACCGATGGAGGTATAGGAGAGGAAAAACTGTAGACAGGTCGCGAGCAGGACTCCCAGAATCAGACAGTTTTCGTAGAGGATACATTGGGCTCCTGTTTTTGTCTTTGCGGCAATTTTTGGAAAGATTCCCAACATAGCAATAAAAGCAACGAAAGCGGCAGCGGTCAGAAAACCTGCTGAAAAACCACTGATAATCAAAAGAGCATAAGAAGAAATGCTTCGCATTTATTCACCTCCTACTTCTAAATTCTGACTGCGGCGGCTGGTATCTTTTATGATGGTTGTACTGATATCTTTCTCGTAAAGACGCATCTGAACTTCTAATGGTGTTGGGTCATTGGTAAGCTTCTTATTACCGAGATGATTAAAAAATAACAGCATACCGAAGGTGAGACCGACCGCATAGGAAATGGCAAGATATACGGTTCCAATCTGGGCGTTTCCCAAAAAAAACATGGACAGATAGGTAAAGAGTTCCTTAGCACCTACGTCAGTGTTATATGCCATGATCGCATACCCTCCACCAAAAAAAGCGACCATGCAGATGAATATGGTAAATAGGGTCTCTTTCATTTTTTTACTTTCGGAGAGCGGCTCATAGCAAAGGATAAAATCGCCCTCGCCAAGATTATCGATGGATACATCCGGAAACTGTTTTGTAATGACCTCAATTACCTTTAGGACGGAAACAATAATTTGTCCTTTTTTGTTTTTGGGAAACCGATAAAAGGGGATAGCAAGCAGTTGTTTTTTTAAATGATCATCTGAAGTATAGATGGTTAGAAAATCTTTTAATGTCACATCGGGTTGATTAACATTGATGCATTGTGGCGCTTTAATATAAATGGTTTCATTCATAATGCTCCTCCGGTGATTCTCTGAAATAGAGAGTTTTTATATTTCACTATAATTAAAGTATTGTTAACTTTATTTGTTTTTATTCAGATTATATCCTCTAAATATGTTGAGAATCGTAGATTCTTGTGGTATGATATTATCTTGGCAAGTAGTATTTTGATTTAAGGGGGCGGGATCATGGAGTGGAAAAAATTAGTCAATTTATTAAAAGGTCATACTGTTTATTTGCAGATGCATAACTTTCCGGATCCGGATGCTTTGGCATCGGCCTATGGAATGCAGGTTTTTTTAAAGGCAAATGGAGTAGACGCAACAATCTGCTATACCGGGAAAATTGATAAAAACAGCACACGGCGAATGGTTGAAGAATTTGGAATTAAAGCAGTGTATATGGATGAGTTGCCGGACATGCCGGAAACAGATTATATAGTAACGATCGATGCACAAAAGTATAATTCCAATCTCACAGACTTTCCGGGTGATGAAGTGGCTTGCATTGACCATCATCCCACATTTATACCGTGTTCCTATGAGTATAGTGATATCCGAATATGTGGGGCTTGTGCCTCTATCGTTGCCAGTTATTTTTTGGAGAGTGGAACTACATTGGATGCGAATACAGCAACGGCACTTTTGTATGGTTTGAAGATGGATACCGATTCCTTTAACCGGGGAGTGACGGATTTTGATATTGAGATGTTTGCGTATTTGCATAAGCATGCAGACTATCAGAAAGTGAACGCCATGTATCACAACAACATGGGAATCGAAGACCTGCATGCGTATGGTGAAGCCATCAAAAATATCGTCATTTATGAAAATGTAGGATTTGCCAAGATTACATTTGATTGTCCGGGTGCACAGGTTGCGATGATATCCGATTTTATTTTGGGACTGGATGTTGTAGAGTTTGCGGTTGTATATGCTGTAAGCAATGGTGGATACAAATTTTCCGTGAGGAATGAGACAGCGACCTGTCATGCAGGTGTCATTACCCAGAAGGCATTACAGGCTCTTGGTGGTGGTGGCGGCGGTCATTTTACAATGGCGG
>CAJOPP010000226.1 GCA_905236365.1 uncultured Lachnospiraceae bacterium | reverse complement strand
TTCAATCGGTTCTCCGTTCACAAGTATCGTTACTTTCTTGATAAAAGAATTCATATCAAGCGGTCGTTCCACAACATCTGCCATCAAATGAGACGGAATCCATACGGATATATCCTCTATCTCCCTTTTATTACCAATCAAAATAAGCGGCTTATTCTCTTCTACACACAGATCCTTTAGACCGACCAGTGTTTTTTGTGATTTTCGAATCTCATCATCGGCGTAAAGAATCACAACATCAGCATTTTTCGCACAGTCCTCTATCTCTTTTATGTTGCATGTTACCTCATGTACATCAAAATCTGCCTCTTCCATATTGGTAAGCAATGCATTTACCATAAAGGTTCTATCGCTTCTAATCAGTAATACATTATTATTTGCCATCTTCATCCTCCCTGCTACCGCTGGCATCAAAACGGATTTCTTATGCCTTCCGGTATTTCCTATAAAATACTATCCATCTTCTTTATTAACTCTTCCCATTTCAGTTGCAACACCAGTTCTCTTATTTCTTTTTCTTCCTGTTGCCTGCTCTGGGACAAACGATACTCATCCATGGATTCAAGTACCAGCATTACATTGTCATAATCCATATTGTATGCAAATTCCCGAATTGTTGAACATGCGTCTGTCCACAATTCATTTGTTATAATTGGACGTTCCTTGTCATCCTTTACCTTTTGTTTTCCCTGATCTATATCAAGCTCAAGATACCCTTCATACAAGTCAAGAAGTGCCTGTGTATTATCCTCTATCTGTCTGACATCTCCCTGGTCTGCTGCCAGTTCCAATTGCTCCGCCAGCTTTGCCAACGTAGAAGCTCCAATAATTCCTGATGAGCTCTTAATCGCATGCACTGTAATGCCATATCGTTCCAAATCCCTGGATTCTAAAGCCTGCCTGATTATATCTGCTTTTCCTTTGATGTCATTTTGAAAGGCCTCTAATACCTTATAATAAGTCTCCTCTGAACCACAGTTTCGAATCCCCTGCTCACGATCAAGAACTGGTTGTGAGCGGACTGCCGATTCTCCCTCCTGTTCACCCGATTCTCCCTTTTCCTCTATCTTATGACTCAAAGACACTACTTCTGATTTTTGTATTTTATCATCAGGAAGATACATTAATAATAATTCCTCTAACCGCTCGCCATCAATAGGTTTCGTCATATAATCATCAAAACCTTCTCTTATAAAGCGTTCTCTTGCTCCTGAAATTGCATTTGCTGTAAGTGCAACAATCGGAATATTCGAATTCTTGCTGTCCGGAAGCTCTTTTAGCCGTTTAAGTGTCTCAATCCCATCCATGACCGGCATTCTGTAATCCAGAAAAATAATATCATACTCCTGTTCTTCCGCCATCTTAAGACATTCTTCCCCACTATTTGCCTCATCCACTGTTAGTTGCGTCTTTTTTAACAGTTCTTTGACCACAAACAGATTCATCGGCGTATCATCTACCACAAGAATTCTGGCTTCCGGAGCCTGAAAGCTCTCCTTGTATTTGTGAATTTTCTCATTTTCCTTTGCAAACTTCTTTCTAAAATCGCCAATATTCTTGTCAGCTACTACTTTCTGCGGCAACGTAACTGTAAATTTGGATCCCTTGCCATAGACGCTCTCTACTTCAATAGTCCCATCCATAAGTTCCAAAAGCCGATGTACAATTGCCAGTCCTAACCCGCTTCCCTCGATTGTTTTGTTTCGATCCTGATCAACTCTTTGAAATTTCTGAAATAACTTGTCCATATCTTCTTCTTTAATTCCAATACCGGTATCTCGCACAACAAATTTCAGTTTAATCTGGTTCTTGCGTATCGACTCATAGCCAATCTGAAAAGCAACCGTTCCTTTTTCCGTATATTTTACTGCATTGTTTAATATATTAATGACAATCTGCCGTAAGCGCATTTCATCGCCATAAAGAGAGTTCGGCGTGGCAGGATCTACATCCACAAGCAATCGGAGCCCCTTCTGATTTGTCTTGATCTGTATCATCTTGACCACATCACTGAGAACCGAAGACAACTCGTACTCTCCCTCTACAATATCCATGTTGCCGGCTTCAATCTTGGAAAAATCGAGAATATCATTGACAAGCGATAGCAGCGTCCTCCCTGCTCCTTCAATCGTTCGGGCATATTCAATAATCCGATCATCCTCACACTCTCTTAATATCATCTCATCCATACCCAACACTGCATTGATCGGAGTTCGTATCTCATGCGACATATTCGCAAGAAAACTGCTCATAGCCTCGTTGGCAGCTAACGCTCGCTGTTCTTCCATTCTGGCTAACTGCGTCGCTTTCAAAATGTTAATAAACTCATTCTGTGAGATTGGATTGGAAAAGAAAAATCCCTGCAAATAATCCACACCAAATTCACTTGCCAAAGCAATCTGCGTCTTGCTCTCCACTCCGGATATCAGAATCTTCTTACCCAGGCGCTTGAGCATACTGACACTGCTTTCCATGATAATTCTTCCAATCCCGGTCTGCTCTGCCTCCCAAAGAATCGTTCGATCGATCTTAATCACATCCACATCAAGTGAGAAAATAGAATGCACATTGGAATAACCAACCCCATAATCATCCACCGAAAAATGAAAACCATATTCATACAATGTTTTTACAAACTGTTTCAGTCCTTCAAAATCAGTCGTAGCGGCAGATTCTGTTATCTCAAAATTGATTCTGCAAGGATCAATATCATACTTTGATACAATTTCAATGATCCGTTCCGCATAACTTGGCTGAATGCACTGAATCACTGACAAATTAATATTAAGGGTTTCTATTCCCATTTCCACCGGAATACCACTATTTAAAAATATACAAACCTCTTCCAGCACAAAATCGCCAAGTTCAAATATCAGACCTCTTTGCTCCGCAATCGTCAAAAATTCATTCGGATAGATCTTGCCAATCTCCGAATCATGAAGTCTCAACAGTGCCTCACCCGATCGTATTGACATATCCCTTGCATCGTATATTGGCTGATAGTAGACTTCAAAGTTATGATTCTCAAGTCCATTTGTAATTCCCTTCTCAACTTGCATCCGTCTGAGAAAATATTCCAGGTCTTTGCCATAATAAACATCGTTCTTTTTATTATTGTTTGGTATCATCGGACTCCCGATCAATACCATAATCTCCTCCTGCGTTTTAAAGTCTTTCGGCACTTCAGCACAGAACACTGCTGCATGAAACACTGTCTTGCTGCCTTGAAAATCCCATTCCTGTTGAAACCTCTCGTAGATGGTTCTTGCTTTTTCCAAATTCTTGCTCTGTTCCTCGTTTTGGTTAAGAATCACAAAGGTTCCCGGATTCAAATAATAAAGATCGCTATTCGGAATGATCGTTGCCAAATAATCTGCTGTTGTTTTTGTAAGGTTTTCAATATTCATCGGACCCACGATCTGCATAACATTCTGTGGTTTCAGCATCTTAATACAGATAATGCCAAAATCCCGTTTCGATATAATAAGGGTTCTGACATCTGCTGCAAAAGCTGTCTCATTATAGATACCGATTCTCGGATTCTTCCGATCCTCCTCATTCTCTATGATGATCATAATCCCTGTCATTGCAAGTGCTTCCGCAAACAGTTCTGTATGCAGTTCCGGATATAAATACTGTACCACAGCCCCTACAGCAACTGTCGCAAAAAAATATATCAGCGTTTTTCTTTTCTTGGAATTGATCGCATTCCAAAAGAACAAAATCATAGCTACCGCAGAGCAAAAATAAACACTACTGACCACATATAAAATATTCGTTGCCCAACCTCTGATAAACAAATAATTCTCATCAAAATCATACACCCACCCCGTGATGGGATTGATCAATACCAGAAACACGGATACATACATTGGCAATATGTATAAAAAATGGTGGTTACGTTTTAACCGATAGCGTGCTCCCGTCACTAACGATATATAAAAGCAAAACAGTGGAGAAAGAATTATGCTGAGCAGGAAGTATACAAAATAATCCACCTCCTGTATGATTCTTGCACTCCGATACCCGGTCACAAAAGGTTGTGTCATTACATTAGTAATGTCACATACCGAAGTAAGCAAAATATTCAATAGTATCATCAAAAAAACCTTATTGAAAAGTTTATCCGGTTTCGAACGAACCAATGTAAAATACAGGCAGGACGTACATATAAACACAGCTGCAACCTGAAACCCCGAGCCTTCTAATCTCTGAAGAATAGCATAATTATCCATAACACACCCCCTCACTGCCAAATTAAATACCAATTACCATAAGTTTACACTATAATCACAAAAAATACTAGTGTTAATACCACGGTTGTCACTATTCCTCATAAACTTTGGTTACAGTTCTCTCGGTGGCGTACATCTGAACAGGAACAAACTTTGTGTGAACATTTTGTGAATGTTTTTACAACCGCATAGAAGAAGCAGAAACAGGAAAAACTATCAAAATAAAATGCAAAAACGATATCTTCCCTTATATCTTGTACAAGTTTGGGTTTGATAATGTGGAGGAGTGAAATGGAAACCCCAAAATGGTTAATGAATCCCATTATAAAAAAAATGATTACGTTCACCATCTGTGCAGTGATACTTTACCATATCTTTCGATTTCTGCTTCCGTTGTTTCTTCCTTTTGTCATTGCAGGAATTGTGTCGGTCGTATATTATCCTGTTCTAAGAAGACAATGGGAACAGACAAAAGTCTGGAACGGAAAGGTCAAGAAATGGCTACTGATATCAGCCGTAGTATTACTCTATACAGGAATCCTTTGCATATTCAGCCTGCTTGGCAGATATCTGTTCGGACAGGGAAGAAGTATTTTGCTGAATTTTCCGTTCTATCAGGCCAAAATACTCTATATTGTAAAGAATTGCTGCGGTCAGGTAGACAGTTTTTTACAGATAGAAAATGGTGTATGTTATGCGTACCTTGAGGAATTGTTTGGAACTTTCCGGGGAAATTCCCTGGCAGGAATGTTGCCGAAAGTCACTACGTATTCTGTACAAATGGCAGACCAGATCTTTCAACTTGTATTTAGTATGATCGTAACAGTGATTGCAACCTTTTTTATGTTTCAGGATTATGATGAAATCCGGGAACATATGATGCAGTCAGAACCTGGTAAAAAGGTATGTCTTGTGATGACAAAGTGCAAGGTAACCTTAAAAACCTATCTGAAAGCACAGGGGTTAATCCTGCTATTGGACGGAATTTTATGCACCGTCGCTTTTCTGATCATTTGTCACCCGTATGCCTTTATGTTAGGTTCAATTGTGGCTGTTGTGGATGCGTTGCCGGTGCTGGGTGCCGGATTGGTACTTCTACCGTATATCTTTTACCTTTTTTTATCAGGAAAAAAGGGCATGGCTGCCATATTACTTCTG
>CAJOPP010000225.1 GCA_905236365.1 uncultured Lachnospiraceae bacterium | reverse complement strand
TCCATAGAATAAGTGTTGCCGTCTTTATCAGAGTAGCATGTCATATATATAAGCAGAGCATCATTTGGAAGTGCAAGCAGTTCTTTGGTCAACTCTGACTGGGATAACTCAGAGGCGTTAATATCATAAAGAGTTAGCTCAGGATGGCTCTTTCCATAATTTTCGAACATAGTCATGTCTGCTGCTCCGGCAGCTGTTGCATCATGGAGTGCAACATAGGTCTTTCGATCGGGGAATATGCGGGTTGCAATTTCTAAGGTTGCATCGAGATAATTATTCTCATAAAAACCTGTGATATAAGGATTTTCACAGGCTTTCTTAGCGAGGGAAATATCATTTACTCCAAAAAATACCATAGGAAGTTCATTGAATAATTCTTTCTGGTATTGCATGGCAAAAAGAAGGGCGTTGTCATCACCGAGGAGAATCGCCTCATATTTGCGATCCTTGTTGGTAAGCCGGCTCTTAAGAAAATCATGAAAGTTTTGGATATCTTCTTCGCTGCTATAATTCTTTGCATCCATGTATACGGCATCATATTCGATTCCGTTAGGATAAAGTCCTTTTGTCAGACCTGCGACCTGTGCATTATAAGTGAAATACTGCGGAGTGTATGAACTTATAAACAGAACCCTGTGATAGACCTGGGCAGGAACATCATAGGGTTTGGTATTGGCATCATTGTCATTGTTAGTGAAAATTTTAACAATCAGAACTACAGCGATTAAGAAAAGCAAAACACTTATTGTCGTAAAAATATATCTTAAATTGTTAAGCTTTTTTTTTTGTTCATATAACCCGATCTCCTAAAAAATTATATATAATTATATCAAAATAAGCAGTGTTTTGCAAGGCAGGAGGGGGTTATTCCAGGCATGAGGTGAACAGTTGGTGACTGTTTACTGGCTGGTGAGTGAACTGTAACCGCAATTGTATGCATAAATAAGAATTTGTTAAATTTTGTTGAAATTTATTGTAATTATTTGTATAATATAGACATATGTCGTGAGTTTGTCATGGATAAGTGATGGAACGATTCGGTTAGATAGTTGTTGTCAAGGTGGATTGGAAAATGGAGGGATAAGATGAGTAATAGAAAAAGAATTGCCATTCTTGTCGGTCAGGCAGACGAGCATTATCAGAAACAGTTTATAGAGGGTTTTTTTACTCAGGCATTTCAGAATGATTATGATGTGTGTGTGTTTTCCATGTATAGAATGTATCAGGAGCAAAATGAGCGGGAGATTGGAGAGTCCAATATTTTTAATCTGATTAATTATGAAATGTTTGATGCCATTGTTTTTATGGTGAATACAATATGGACAGTTGGAATCATTGAACGATTAGAGGAAACTATTCACAGAATGTTTAAGGGACCGGTGATAGTTGTTGAGGATGAAAGTAAGTATTTTCCAACGATATGGAGTGACGGTTATCATTCGGTGGTAGAACTGGTTTCCCATCTGATAGAGGTTCATGGGTATAACGATATTGCGTTTCTTACAGGGAAAAAGTGGAATCATCATACAAAGTCACGATTACAGGCATACCGTGATGTCATGGAACAGCACGGACTGAAAGTGCGGGAGGATAGGATATTCTACGGAAATTTTGATTATCATAGCGGAGAAGTCTGTGCAAAGCAGCTGTATGAACATCGGGAGGATTTGCCGCAGGCAATCGTCTGTGTCCATGATTATCTGACCAATGGTCTATGTGATACGTTGGAGAAAAATGGAATTCGAATACCGGAAGACATTGCAGTTGTTGGAGTTGATATAGTGGCAAAAGGAGAGAAGCGGTCTAAAATACTTACGCATACAACGATTCCGGCATCGGAGTGCGGAATCACTGCGGCGAAGTATCTTATCGCACAAATGGAAGGAAAAGATCTGGAACTTAAGCGGATACAAGGTGATTTTGTGTTGAGACAAAGTTGTGGTTGCCAAAAACGGTCAGCACAGACACAGAGCCTGCCCCCAATTGGGTTAACAATGGGATTGGAACAGCCAAAGAATGGATTTTTCTCCGCCTACAAATCTCTTCCGGAGGAGATTCTGTCACAAAAAAGTTTCAAAGAATTTATACATGTAGTATATTCTAATTTATATATGCTTAATAATATTGAGAACTTTCATTTGTGTCTTACGCAGTACTGGGAAAATTTGGAACAGCATTTGCAGGAAAGTGAACCGGGGACAAAATACACAGGAAAAATGATGTATGTGATTCGTTATGACTCAACAAATGAAAAGAATAACCGAATCAGCTTTACAGATACGTTTAATACTTCTGAACTATTGCCTATCCTTGAAGAAGAGAGGGAGAAACCGGAAGGTTATTTCTTTACACCGGTTTTTTTTGAGGCACAATGCTTTGGGTATGCAGTTTTAAGCTATGGTTCACAGGTAAAATGTTATGATGCGTTGTATCGACTGTGGATCAATACTGTCTGCTGGGGATTTGAGAGCGTGAAGCGAATTGAGTTGATTCATGCATTGCAATCGAAAGAAGCAAGACGGAGAATTGCGGACAAATTTGCCGGGTATAAGGACAGCGTTGTAGCTGCAATGACGCGACTGAGTATAGAGGAGCGGCAGGAACTGGATGAAGTGGAAAAAATTTTGGACGGGAATCAATTTACCTATCATTTCCAGCCGATTGTCAGTGCAATGGATGGAGAAATATATGCTTATGAGGCATTGATGCGTTCCCGGTCGAAAAAGAACATTACCCCTCTTCGAATTATTAAGTATGCGGATTTATTGGATCGTCTCGTAGAAATTGAACGGGCCACTTTTTTGAATGTATTAAAAATTGTAGAGCGGAATCAGGAGAAATTTGAGGGAAAGAGGGTGTTTATCAACAGTATTCCGGGAATTAAGATGGATAACAGGGATTTTGTCCAAGTGGAGGACATGATTCATAATAATCCGGATATTGTGGTGGTAGAGCTTACGGAGCAGACTGAGCTGGAAGATGAAATACTACGGGAGTTAAAAGGCGTTTATAATCGCTTGGGAATTGAGCTTGCGGTGGATGATTATGGAACCGGTTATTCGAATGTGGGCAATTTGCTTCGGTATATGCCTAATTATGTGAAGATTGACAGGATATTATTAAGTGATATTCAGGAGAATTTGCAAAAGCAGCATTTTGTGAGAGAAATCGTGGAGTTCTGTCATGACAACAATATTATGGCGTTGGCAGAAGGGGTAGAGACTGTGGAGGAACTGCAAACAGTAATCTGGCTGGGCGTTGATCTGGTACAGGGATATTATACGGCGAGACCGTCTGAGAAAATTATTGCAGCGATTGGCAATAAGGTGAAAAGCGAGATAAAACATTTTCAAAAGGAACGTCAGGATGGAATAGAAAAGAATCTTTATGTGGCAGGAAAGACAGGCCGAGTGTATTTGAACAGCCTTGAAAAGGAGGGCTATACGAATATTGTTATCGGGCAGGATGATATGATATATAAGGATATCACGTTTATTGGAACATTGGGAAACGAGACAAATATTCATATAGAGATTCAAAGTGGATATTCCGGCACGATAACGTTTGAAAATGCATCTTTTTCAAATGTTAAACGATACCCTTGTATTGAAATAAATAGGGGATGTGATGTGACATTGTTCCTGGAGGGGGACAATAGTTTGCAAGGCGGAGGTATTCAGGTGCCCGAGGATTCTAACCTTACAATAGAAGGAAATGGAAATCTTTACATAAAATTAAATTCAGCACAACAGTATGGAATTGGTAATGATCTTTCTTCAAGACACGGAATGCTCACATTTAATCAGGATGGTGAAATCAATATTGATGCAAATGGACAAAAGGGTGTTCTCATTGGATCGGGATTAGGAGGAGGCATTTCTATTAACAAAGGTAAATTTGTGCTTCATGCCAATGGCGAAATCTATGTGGGGATGGGGTCATATACCGGAAATGATGAGACGTTGATCATTCATGATAGTAATATAGAGCTTGATATGATGATTGCCGGAGGATTAGGTTTTGGATCGGTTGATGGAAATGCGGATATTCATATATGGAAGTCGGCGATTGTATACCATGTAGGGGGAGACGAAGTTGTTGCAATTGGTTCTTTACGCGGCAAGCATGCAATGGTAAAGATTCATGAAGCAAATGTAAAGATCAATCAGAATACTCAGAAATCAACCTGCATCGGCTCATTGACAGGATCTTCGGAATTTTGGTTAGAGAATGCTTCCGTCGATATCTTTGCCACCGGAAAGGACGCACTTGCTTTTGGTGGATATAATGATAATGTGAAATTGAAACTAATCTGTTCATCTCTATTAGTATCTGTTAAGACGACATTGGACAAGGATACCATGGCGAAAGATGATAACATACAGATGATCAATTGTACATATCAGGGTCTGATCAATGGTAAAGAGTGCAATCGGGAGGGAATTGATAAGGATTTTTAAAGGAAAAAGTAATCAATCGAATTTCCCGTCTTATCCAAAAGAAACAGTTCTTTATTGGTGTGGGAAATTTGAATGAAATAAAAAAAGGAGATTTACAAAATGAAGAACAAGCTTAAGAAAATTGCAACTATTTGTTTGATGGCACTGGGGGTAACGGTATTTATGTCCGGTAATGCACAAGCGGCGAAAACCAATGCAGGAACGGTATCCTATACCTTGAAAAACGGTACGCTTACCGTTCAGGGAAAAGGAAAAATGCCAACTACCATGACATTCAAAGGCAACAAAAAAATCAAAAAGGTTGTTATCAAGAAGGGAGTTACATCTATTTCAGATAAAGCCTTTCAGAAGTGCGGCAATCTTACCAAAGTAACCATTGGTGACGATGTAAAGAAAATCGGAGAAAATGCATTTTATAATTGCAAAAAATTAAAGACGGTGAAAATCGGAAAGAATGTGAAGACGATAGCTGACTATGCGTTCTATAATACAGCTGTTAAGAGTGTTACAGTTCCGAAAAAAGTGAGCTCTATGGGAGCGGGTGTGTTTTATAATTGTAAGAAATTAAAGACACTGACACTGCCGGGCAATATAAAAAATGTGGGCACACCTGAATATCATCGTCCTTCTGATAAAAATAAGGCATTTTCAGATACGATAGATACCATTAATTTTAGTACCGATGTTTCTACAGATTTTATAAAATATTGTTTTGCAAAGAATCTGAATGTAAGCAAGAACGATAAGAATTATAAAAGCATTGATGGTGTAATCTATTCCAAGGATGGCAAGACTCTTGTGAGAGTGCCGGAACGGACAGAACTTACCGTAGTGGATGGCTGCGAGGAGTTTCTTGTAGATTCCGTATTATATTCCCCTGGTTTGGGTGATGATAATTATCTGGATCATTGTTTTGAATTAAAGACAATCGTATTGCCGAAATCAGTTAAGAAGATCCGTGCAGATCGTCCTTCTTTCAACGATGGAAGAGTTGATAGTCTTAGTTTGGAAAAATTTGTGATTCAGAATAAGGAATTGGATATGGACAGTATTGTCACTTTGATTCATGCATTTCATTGGTATGACGAAGATGAAAATCTGATGAAGAAAAACAATGTGGTATTAGCTTCAATTGCAGGGAATTTCCCGGAACGTATTAAGGTAGAAAATGATATGTATATTACGACGGATGGGTTACTGTTGCGTTATGCAGGAAAAGCAGAGTCTTTAGTAATACCGGACAGAGTGAAAGTGATTGATAAGTATGCTTTCGCAAGTTATGGGTTAGAAGCGATTAAAGAGATTCAGATTCCAGGCAGCGTTGAAAAGATTGAAGGAACAACTTTTGAGAAATTTAAAGGAAAACTTGTTTTATCAAAAAATACAGTAATTCAAGATAAGGCAAAGGACAGTATATATCAGGTAGTGTATCGATAAGATATCAGTAGAAGCGGAGACCCGGTAAACAACAGTTTACCGGGTTTCTTTTTTGCTGAAATTTTAAAGTTCCTTTAACGTTCTTTTTGACAACATATACCACACTCGGTGGCGTACGTCTGAACAGTAACGACTGTTACCATCTAAATCATAAGAAAATGAAA
Organism: uncultured Lachnospiraceae bacterium; assembly: GCA_905236365.1. Taxonomy (GTDB): domain Bacteria; phylum Bacillota; class Clostridia; order Lachnospirales; family Lachnospiraceae; genus CAG-590. Next base: position 7,470 of record CAJOPP010000225.1, on the reverse strand, counting down.
AGAAATGTACATTACAGGTTATTTATGCTATAGTAAATGAATACAGAAAGAGATTTGGACTGGTTAGATGTGAGGACGAAGCAGTTCAATACAGATGATAGTGGGAGAGTGTGTTATGAGATTACGAAATGTACCAGGCTCCAGAGATATTATTGCGGAGAGCCGTTTTACGATTAAGAACGAGACCGAACAGAAAGGAAAATGGAATACGGTATTTGGTAATGACCATCCGATTCATATTGAGATAGGGATGGGAAAGGGGCAGTTTATCATGACGTTGGCCGCACAAAATCCGGATATCAATTATGTGGGAATTGAAAAGTATTCTTCTGTTCTGGTGCGTGCATTGGAAAAACAGGAAATTGAGAATTTACCGAATCTGTTCTTTATCCGTATGGAAGCAGAGAATATTGCTGAAGTATTTGATGAGGGTGAAGTTGACCGGATTTATCTGAATTTTTCAGATCCATGGCCGAAGGACCGTCATGCAAAGAGAAGATTGACTTCGGTTGCTTTTTTGGAGCGATACGAAAAGATTCTGAAGAAGGAAGGACATGTAATTTTCAAGACAGACAACAGGGATCTCTTTGATTTTTCTTTGGAACAGGTGGAGGAGGCTCCTCATTGGGTATTGCTCAATCATACATTCGATTTACACCATTCTGAATATGTTGAGGGGAATGTGATGACGGAATATGAGACCAGATTCGTGGAAAAAGGAAATGCAATCTGCAGGATGGAAATCATGCAGGGAAGTTGAAACGGTGTGCCAATAACGCAAATTAGATCAGTATCGGGCACAGTGGAATGTGAATAGGTACAAAAATATCCGCTACCAAGATTTTTAAAATCAAGGAGGCGGATATTTTAATTGGTTGCTAAGGTTGTCTATATATGATTTTCTTATAGGGATACATTTGTATCTCTAAATCTGTTGTTAAATCGTAAACATGTCAACAAATTTTTCAATTTTTGCGGAGGATTCTGCCACGGTTATTGCACTCGAATCGACGTTGCGACTTTCGTCTGCCACGTGCCTTGCACTGTTTGCTGCCGTTTCGACTGTTGCGGTGACTTCCTCTGTACTTGCGGACTGCTCTTCTGCAATTGCCGCTACGGAAGCTGCAATCGAATTGACTTTATCCATCTTGGTTACCATGTCGTTGACGGTAGAACCTGCCTGATCCAATGCAACAAAGATATCCGTAAAGGTTTCTCCTGTTATGCTGACTGCCTGACAGCTGACTGCAATATCGCGTACGCTCACTTCTGAACGTTCAGACAAGCTTGTAATCTGGTTTGTGATATCCTTTATGATCTCGCTAATTTCTGTTGCGGCAGTTGCACTGTCATTTGCCAGTGTACCAATCTCAGTTGCAACAACAGCAAATCCTTTTCCTGCTTCTCCGGCACGAGCCGCTTCAATGGAAGCATTTAGAGACAACAGGTTCGTCTGGGAGGAGATAGAGTTGATCAACTCAACAATGGAATTGATCTTCTTTGCTGCCTCGCCAACTGATTGAACGACAGTGCTCATCTCTGACATGGAGTTGGAAATTGTAGTCATATTGTTCTGGACATTTGACATATCCTGTTGACCTTTCTTTGCCTTTTCAAGCAGAGTGTTCATAATCGACTTGGTGGTGCTGCCATGCTCAGTGACTTCGTCAACAGCCCGTGCAAGATCCGTAGCATTTGAAGCAAGCTCGGTGACAGAGTTGGCGACTTCTTCCATCGCTACGTGAATTTGACTCATTGATTGGCTCTGTTCATCTGCCTGAATGCTCATGGACTCTGCAGCGTTTTTACTGCTGTCCGCTTCTATGGACAGGTTCTGTGTCACTTTTTTCATTTCACCCAAAGTACCACGCATCTGCTCCACATATTCATGCATGCGGTTATTCATTGTACCAATCTCATTGTTGCCACTGCGGTCGATATTAACAGTGAAATTACCGTCAGCAATTTTTGTGATGGTGTCTGTCAGATTGGTTACCGGAGACGTAATCATCCGATTGATCAGATAAAAGATAATCAGTGTACTGATAATGAGCATGACAATCACGAGGATAACCGTAAATACTGATAAAGAACGCAACTCTCGCAATAGATCATTTTTCATAATGTAGGAAATGAGTATCCAATCGGTTCCTGGTACATGGTCAAATGATACAAAATACTCTTCGCCGTTGTTTCCACGGATTGTCTGTACATCGCCGGAAGTATTCGATTTGGAAGTATTGTATATGGATTGGAGAAATGCATCATTCTCATGTTCTGTCACATCTGTCCCCACATAATCATCTGTTGGAGATGCAACAATGGAACTTTGAGAGAGCAGCATACTTGTACCGGAACCGGCAGGTGAGTACGCACTGACAGAATTGGAAATGCCGGAAAGAGCAATATCTGTGGATAAGACTCCTTTGCGGCCACCTTTCATGTTAATAGACCGTGATCCGCAAACTACCATCTGTCCGGTTGTCAAATCCAGAGACGGTTCCCCAAGTGTCATAGCGGAATTCGATATGCCGTTTTGATACCAGGCCCGGGTTGTGGGATCATAGTCTTTATCCGGAACCCAGCCACTGCCATCATAAAAACTCTTGTCGGAAAAAGCAACATAAACATCACTGACAACATCCGGATATTCTGCCATACCTGTTGAAAGTGCATTCATAAGGGCAGTGTCGCTCTTAGAATCAGACACTTCGAGTGCGTCGGACAGACCGTTGTAGTAGCCCTTGATGTTCTCTATTGTACTGCCAATATCGTTGGCATTTGCAATAGATTCCTGCTGCAGCAGGTTCTTTCCTTTGGAAATGATGACGGATCGGGCATTTACATAGATGGTCACTGCGGCCACTATGATAAATAATGCGATCATGGGCACCAGAATTACCAGGAGCTGTGTGCTGATCTTTTGTTGTTTTGTTGTTGAAGTAACTGTATTTTGGCTCATAAAAGCCCCCCCCTTTCTTTCGGAATTATATCCGAAGTAACATAAAGATATTATAGCACAATGACAGGTGGATGGAAAGAAAATCATCTATTATTTTCCCTCATTTGGCAAACGTTCAGTTACTGTTCAGACGTACGCCACCGAGTGAACTGTAACACCGTTCATCCCCTTGCTAATTCCCGGCCAAACATTGAACCGTTATTAAATATGTTCGATAGAAATTCGCACTGAAATGTGCTGGGAGAGCTGTAGCAGAATATATAGAAGGGAATAAAATAGTTACAAGGAAAAAAGGTGTGAACAGTATGAAGAAGATATGTTGTTCTCTTACGGGTAAGTTTTATGAAATCAAGCATCAGCATACGGTGATTGTAAAATTTGAAAAACGGCTGGGCGTGGTAAAAAGAGAATTAAATAAAGATGCGTGTAAGAAAAGAAAAATGGAAGGAGTAAGAAGTTAAAGATACTTCCAAATGAGTTGGTAGTCAGGCATTTGGTAAGATGCAAAATAAACGGAAGGAATCATTTTTTTCGGATGGTGAGATAGACAGCAGTTACAGTTCACCCGCAACGTCCGGCTTAAGTAAATGACATTGCGTCTGAACAGTAACAGACAGCGTTCCAATTTAAGGTTTGTACTCATATGATGGTTGTAAGAATGTTGTACTTATGATAAAATGTGTTAATATGAAACTGACTATTTCATATTAACACATTTTTTATGAAATTGTACTATTAGAATATTGGAGAAAGTTGCAATTTGCAACGGTAAGGATTATGTATTTTAGACCGTGTATTGATATACATAATGGCAAGGTGAAGCAGATTGTCGGTGGGACGTTGCTTGATGCGGGCAATCAGGCCGAGGAGAATTTTGTTGCTGAGCAGGATGCTTCTTTTTATGCCAGATTATATAGGGAAAGTAATATCAGGGGTGGACATATCATACTGCTTAACAAAGCAGGTACACCTTATTATGAGGAAGATGTAGCACAGGCAAAGCTTGCCCTTTCGGAGTATCCGGGAGGATTGCAGTTGGGTGGTGGTATTACTGCAGAAAATGCGGAATACTTTATCGAATCAGGAGCGAGTCATGTGGTCGTGACGTCCTATGTTTTTTCCGATGGCAAGGTGGATTATGACCGGTTGAATGCACTGGTAGGAGCTGTGGGAAAAGAACATCTTGTGTTAGATCTCAGCTGTCGCAAACGGGATGGAGAGTATTATATCGTGACAGACCGCTGGCAGAAGTTTACGGAAGAGATCATTTCGAAGGATACCATTGAAAAATTACAGGATTATGCAGATGAATTTCTGATCCATGCGGTAGATGTAGAGGGAAAGGCAAACGGTGTGGAGCGGGAACTGGTTCGCATGCTTGGAGAGCATGCAAAGATACCGATCACCTATGCCGGTGGCGTTGGTTCCTATGAAGATATTGAATTGATTCGGACATTGGGAAAAGGACGATTGAATGTTACGGTTGGAAGTGCGCTTGATTTGTTTGGAGGACATCTTGAATATGACCGAGTAATCAGCATGATGGATTCCTGAGAAGATGCGATAGAACAGTAGAAGAATTAATAGTACAGCGTAAATTAAATAATTGATACATTCGCGAAGGATAATTTTTTTATACACAAGGACAAGACGGTGGAGAGGCAAATCGTGGCTTATGTAATTCGGCAACAATGCAGTGTATGAAATATTAGACAAGTAAAGGTAAGTAGATTGGATAGTAAGATGAAGTTAAATAAAATTTGGAATGTTTTGAAAGATAAGTATGTATATACGGTAACTTTTATTCTTGCACTGATGATGATCATCGGTGCCTGGAAGATTGGAGAAATTGGTCCCTTTGGAGGCAAATCCATGGTGGTAGTGGATGGTGTCCATCAGTATCTTCCGTTTTTTGCAGAATACCAGGAGAAGTTAAAACACTTAGACAGCATGCAATATACTTTTGATGTGGGAATGGGTAATAACTTTATTTCCCTTTGGTCTTATTATCTGTCCAGTCCGTTTAATCTGATCGTGATTTTGTGTGCCAAGTCAGGTTTGCCGATGGCACTGAATCTGATCATTTCTGTTAAGATTATACTGGCGGCACTTTGTTTTGCTTATTTTTTAATGCATGCAGGCAAGAAACCTGTGAAGAATCCGGGAATTATTGCCTTCTCACTGTTGTATGCATTTAACAGTTATGTTGTAGGCTATTATTGGAATCTGATGTGGTTAGACTGTATTTTTATTTTTCCAATTATTATTCTGGGAATGGAGAAAATGCTTGTCAAAAAAGACAGCAGGTTATATATTCTTTCCCTGCTATATAGTTTTATCTGTAACTACTATATCAGTTTTATGATCTGCATCTTTTTGGTTTTTTGTTTTTTTACCTTCCATTTCAATAGTTTTCGGGATTTGTTTGTAAAGGGAGTCCGATTTGCAGTGGCATCCCTTACGGTTGCAGCAATGAGTGCAGTTGTATTAGTACCTGCATATATGGGAATCATGACAACCGCTTCGGCGGAATTTGAACTTCCACAATGGGAGTTTTACGGTTCCTTTGCCGATACCCTGCGTTCGCACCTGTTTTGTTCGGAAGTAATGACGAATCAGATCGGGGATGCAGGAACGAATCTTTATTGTGGAATCATTACGATACTGTTAGTATTTATGTTCTTTTTTATGGCAGGGATTTCTCTGGAAAAGAAGGTAAAATACGGATTGTTATTAGTTCTGTTCGTAGTCAGCTTTAACAATCAGGAACTGAATTATATCTGGCATGGATTTCATAATCAATATGGAATTCCGAACCGTTTTGCATTCCTCTATATCTTTCTGTTGTTGTTTATGGCGTATCAGGTATGGCTTAGGAGGAATCAGATTCGACTGCCGATGATAGTATGTGCTTATTTGATCAGCATGTTGTTTGTGATATTTTGTTATTTTCATGCAGAGACTACCTATGAGACCAAAACGTATGTAATAACGGGAGTTCTGCTCACAGTCTATCTGGTGTTGTTTGTTTTTTACCAGGGATTGCCAAAAGGAAAAGATGTGATTGGATATCTATTGGTTTTTGCAGCAATCGTGGAGATGGCAGTAAATGGTTTCAATGGATTTAAGCAGGTGGGAAGTTCAGAGCCGGATTATTATTATGGAGATACGGAGACCTTTGAAACTTTGAAGGAACGGGTGGAGAAACCGGATGACAGTTTTTCGAGATCCGATATTTTAGAGCCGATTCTGGTGGATGAGGCAACATGGCACAATCTTAAGAGTGTGGGAATTTTTGGTTCCACGGTACGGGGAGAACTGGTAGATATCATGGGTAAGATGGGATTTTATACCGGGGCGAATGAGTACCTTTATTACGGAGCAACGCCGGTGACCAACGCACTCTTTGGAGTGAAGTATGTTTATACAAGAGATGGGGATTTTGTCAATGTAGATATGGATCAATATGATTCGGAAGAGGATATTTCTGTTTATAAAAATAATTATGTACTTCCGATTGGCTATATGGTAAGGGACGATATTATCGATTATGATACTGCCAATAGCGGACCATTTACCGTATTAAATGAAATCTGTGGAGCTATGACCGGAATTGAGCCGGTGTTTACATCAATCTATGATGATCTGCAGATGGAAACATACGGAACCAATGTAGAGGTTACATTGCGGGATGAGTTTAATGTGGATTATAAGAATGCAAATGATAGTGCAAGAGCAGATATCATTTATACGATTCCGCGGGATATGGATTTGTATGTTAGTTGTCGTGGCAGTCATGTATATAAGATTGCACTTTTGATTGATGGCAATGAGGTTGCATATGATCGTTATCAGGGACAACTGTTTCGGGTCGGTAACGTAAAAGAAGGGCAGATGGTAGATATTCAGTTTGTCCTGAACGACGGAGAAGACCAGAGTGGAGAATTATATTGTTATCCGATGGAATTTGCAAAAAATCAATTCCAGGAGGTTTATGATGTGCTGTCTGATCAGTCCATGGACGTTACAAAGTTTAGCAGCACAAAGATTGAGGGAACCTTGTCGGTCAAGGAGGATGGAGTTTTTATGACATCCATTCCTTATGACGATGGATGGCATATTTATGCAAATGGGGAAGAAGTGGATACCTGGATGGTGCTAGATGGATTTTTGGGTGCCGAATTGGAACAGGGGGATTATACCATCAAAATGGTATACCGTTGTCCGGGTCTTTTGAAAGGTTTTCTTCTGACTGTACTCGGAATTCTGATTTATTATCTGATTTGTGTTTTTGAAAAAAGAAAGTAATTGTTCAGCCCTGCTGAATTGATACGAATGAATTAGCATAAAAAGCGTGTGTAGGTACAGATGCAGTGCTGGAATAAAAGGAGGCTATAACTATGAAAAAGAGAGCAGTAAAAAAAGCGGTAATACCGGCAGCAGGACTTGGAACCCGGTTTCTTCCGGCAACAAAGGCAATTCCAAAGGAAATGTTACCGATTGTGGAT
>CAJOPP010000224.1 GCA_905236365.1 uncultured Lachnospiraceae bacterium | reverse complement strand
TATAGAAACAAATCAGTCTTAGTGGGAGTTAGGTCTTCGACTGAGGTAAAAGCCTCTGGTAGATTATGTATGATTATCTTTCGGAAAGGAGTGCCAAATACCATGGAAACCAATATAATCTGCAGGATGCAGAACGTTTCAATCATAGATAAAGAGACCACAATTACAGATTTGAATTTGGAAATCGAGGCAGGATCCATTGTTGCATTGGCGACGAAAGACACTGTAAGCAGCGCCGTTCTCCAGGTGATGGCGGGCTTTCGAGGATACGGGCAGGGGGAAGTGGATTATCCTTTATTGGACATGGACAAGCCGTCTGCGCAGTGGCTTCAATATGTTCCGGATGATATCATCTGCTATCAGGGTCTCAAGATCAGAGAGTATTTCCACGGGGTAGCCTTGGCTACGCCTTTTAAAATCAGAGAAGAACTGGAGCGTTTGTGTGAAGTCTTTGAGCTTGACGTGGAAGAAGAATTATTGGAGCTTACTTTTGAGCAGAATCGTCTGGTGACCATGATTCAGGCATTGGTCTACAAGCCAAAGTTTTTGTTATTGGATCGGCCAAATGACATGTTGGGAAGAAAGGCATATCTACAGTTGTGGGAAGAAATCCGCTCTTTACAAAAACAAGGAACGACGGTTGTATTTACCATTGATACATACAAAGATAGTATCGTTCCCTGCCACCGGTATCTGTTTTTCAGAGATGGAGATTTGGAATATGATCTGCGGCGGGAGGACCTTCCGTTGCCAGCGAAGGTGATCACATTGGAAGGTGGTTCTCTGGATGCAATGGATATGGAAAAGGGAGAACTCCTATGCAAGGATGAAGCTACAACACGCTTACTATACTGGGAAGATGACATGAAAGAATTGGCTCTCGCCATTGCAGATACGGGCTGTGAGAACTTCCATGTGGAAGAGCTCAGCTTGGAAGAGGAGATATTCGAGGACTATGAAAGGTGGATGCTATGAAAACAGTTCTTTATCTTGACTGGAGACGCAATCGCAAATTCTATATTCGTACATTGCTGCAGCCGGTGATTCTGCTGGCAGTGCTGTTTGTGATATCCATACTGGTTGACCGGCTGGCTCCGGTGGTCAATTATCGTTATATGCGCTGGCCGGATATGGTGAAGGATCTTCTTGGTCTGCCGTCATGGAACCGGAACCTGTACGTGAATCTTTGGCAGATTCTGGCTTTGATTCATCCATTTTATGTAATTTATACCATGATGACAGGATTGTCCGGATCGGTCATTTCGGAAGAGCGGATGGAAACAGTGGTGTATCTGAAGAATCTTTCCATAGGCAGATCTGTTTTACTGGGTTCCAAAGTACTGATCTGGCTGGCGTGGCTGTTGATCGTGAGCCTGGTATTAGGCATAGAGAATCTATTGTTTTTCAAAGTGTTGCGGGCGGATCAGCTTCTGTGGACATCATTCCGGTACTATATGCAGCTGGGTCTGGCAGCCTTAGCGTATATGGCGATTGCGTTGTTTCTCGCTTCCTTTCAGAAGCTGGAAAGTACCTGTGAGGATCATATTTTTGCAATTCTCATCCTTTCCTTTTTGTTAGCGAGACTCCATGCAGTGATCGGCCTTTTTGGCACATTGCTGACCCAGACAGGCAGAGAGGGTAAAGTACTGGATACCGTATACATGCTTGCGAACAAATTACAGGTTTTGACCTTAGTCTCGCCAATGACCTGGTGTTGGCCGGCAATTTCAGTAGAGAGGAATTTTATTGTTTGCGGAGTGTTGATTACGGTTATTCTGACCGTGATGGGGTGGTCAATTTATACACATGAAAAGGTTATCTATCGGAGCAGATAAGCCGATATAATAATATAAGGTGGACAGAGCTTGACAGAGCCTGACCTTAGTGTTTGTTGAAGGCAAATACTTGGTTTAACTGCATATACCGCGGCGAAAGTTTTCAATCGGCAATGAATTTTATTCCTGATGGCAACGAGCCATGCACGAATGCTAGCATTCGTATATGGCGACTGCCGCAGGGGTGCTGTATGCCAGTGGCATACGTTCAGCACGGACCGTAACGGAGTGTAGACCAAATACCCCGGTCTCGACTTCCGTCTCGGTCGTTGCTGAACGCTTGCCACTGGCAAGCAGCAACCCTTGGGGCGAACAAACTAAGTACAAGCTAGGTCATGCCCCGTAGCTTGCTGCGGGGTAGTTGACTTGTGAGCATAACAGGGACGTAGAAGGGAAAACCATGGATTGGGGTGTATAAATGATGAAGCAGATTTGGTCAAAGATCAGTATATTGAATAAGAATATACCGTGGAAGAATCTCTGGCAGAATCTATCATGGAAAGCTAAGAAACACATAGCGGAATCGTTATGTGCTTTTGTTGTGGTATTCACAATGGTTGTATCTCTTTGGACTCCGATTCCGCAGGAGTCGGAGGAAGAAGTCATCACTGCCCAGGGCAGCTATCAAATGACCAATGACGGGAAGACGGTCAGTTTACAGTTGGATTCTACCCAGACGAAGAAGGCTGCGGAGGAAGAGGCCGGACAGGATTCGTTTGCTGCGAGTGGCAGCACAACGGAAGAGAAGCGGGAGGTCGTGAGCAACCAGAGAGGACGGAATACATCTACTGCGGGTAGTTCCGATTCATCAAAGACGGATTCTACAAAGGCGGATACCGGAAAGCCAGATTCTACAAAGGCGGATGTTGAAAAGACAGATTCCGCAAAGGAGAATGATGGAAAAACGGATGCTGAAAAGACGGATTCTACAAAGAAGAATGATGGAAAAACGGATGCTGAAAAGACGGATGCTGGAAAGATAGATTCCACAGAAACAGATGCACAATCAGGGAATCTTGCAGATAACAAAGATGCGGGATTAGCAAATGAAGACAAAGGTTCTGCAAATACGGATGATATCCAACGGAACAAAGTGGTGCGGAACGGTGATGCGCAGCAGAGTAGTGATGGAAGGAATGTTGTAGTGAAGAATCCGGAACCATTAACTTTGGTGTCCACTATTTTTGAGAATCATGGAACCATACCGGACCTTGGTGAGATTATCACAAAGTATCAGTTTCCGGTGGAATTAGGATATACAATTGATAAGAATTATGACGGCAAGCAGACAGTAAAGGATGGAATTCTGAATGTAGTGCTAGAGACAACGCCGGAGAATTCCAATGTAAAAGAGAAGACGCAAGGCGGCGAGAATGTATCAGAGGAACCTTCTTCTGAAGAAGTGATTCAAGGCGATGAGAAAGCTTCTTCCGAAGAAATGATTCAAGGTAATGGGGAAACATCAGCGAAAGCTTCTTCTGAAGTTAAGGATCAAAGCAGTGCGATAGCACCAGAGGACAAGACGAAAGAATCCGGGGCTGATGCAGAGGGGGGAACGGAGCAAGAGCGTTCGGAAGAAATGGATGAGAAGGAAAACTCGAATCTTACAAAGGAACAGGAAACTTCCCCAACGAATGATTCTGTTCAGAGAATTATGATGCAGACCACTCCGGTGATCGATCCACAAAAGTCAGCGCAGGAGCAGTCGTCTGATAATAAGGAAGAGGAAGAAAGCAGCGCCGACGATATGGAAAATGGTACGAAAGCGATTGAAACTGTTAGTTCTAACGGCAAAGTAGAATCGGAACAGAAGACAAATTCTGAATCGGAAAAAGAGCAAAGCGGACGGGAACAATTTAAGAAAGAAATCTGGAGCAAGATTCTTCCGACAGAACCGGTAGTGGTAAAAACAGAAAAGGATCTGGAAGTTGAACAGAAAAAAGAAGTGAACACAGTAAAGAAGACAGAGAAGGAGTCAGCCGCAGCAAACTATTCGCAGGAGCAAACAAGTACGCAGGCAGAATTGGATGATGAGAACACAGGTGCAAAGTCAGTAGACTCAAAGGAATCAGAGGAAGAGCAGACAGATAGCGAAGAGGATGTTGTACAGGAAGAGAAGGATAATGATACGGAAGATTTTACAGACGATGCACCGGTCTATGAGACCGTAACTTCCGATGCCGGATATTATATTATCAGTGGTAAGATGCGGAGCAATACCAATGTATTTATCAGTGATATACAGATTAAACCATCTGGTGTAGACGGCTTTACCCAAGTGCGTTTAGGGAAAAAAGGCGAATTTAAAGATGCTATTGCATTGACGGAAGAGGGGATGGATCAGAGCGTAGAACTGTATTTTACAGATGGCGAACGGATTACGAAGGGTACCACATTTACCTATTCCAAAGATACGGTGTCTCCGGTGGTTCAGGTAGAAGATACCGATTACAAGATGTTGACGGATGGAAGCAATTCCATATTCTGTTCGAATCAGCCAGAGATACAGGTTGCGATAAATGATGGAGAGAGCAGTGTCGGCATGGAACAGGTGTTGGCAGTATACGGAGACCGGATTACCTATGCATTAGAACCATTAGAAGAACCGAAGTTTAAACTTCCGCAAGATTTCTTTGGCAGAGTCTTGCTCAGTGCAAAAGATAAAGCGGGAAATGCATCTGATATCGTGTCCAAATATTATCTCATCGACCAGACAGCACCGGAGATTCATTTTTCCGACAGTGAGGTGTATTCTGCTCCTTATACATTGTGGGTTAGCTTAGAGGAATGTGGACATATTGTATCCGGAATGGATGAGATCGAATGCAAGGTCAACGGAGAAGTTTATGAGATCAGTGATTTGACGATGCAGGAGAATGTGAAGCTGTCAGATACATTAGAAGTTCCGTCGAAGGCCGGATTTTCCATTTCTTTTGAGGAAGAAGGAGAGTATGGGATTGAGGTACAAGTGACAGATCACGCAGGGAATATCACAGTGTCAGAGAAGACGATCAAAGTTACCCAGCCGGAGCTGGTGGCGGTATATATGCCAAAGCAATTTACGATTCATATTGATCCACAGCAACTGCTTGGCAGAGAGCAGATTTTCTCCGATGACATTACTTTGAACAATGTCAGTAACGTAGATGTGAAGGTGACGATAGAGAATGTGGAACTTACGGTTAAGGATGAGATGTCTGATACTGGCATCCTGAAAGATTGCGAACTGTATCTGGTAGCACCGGATACAGGAGAAAAGATCAAGCTTCAGAAGGGAGATAACAAAGGTATTTATTCCTACCGTTTGCCAATTGATGCGGAGGGAGATTTGGCAGGAATCCATTTTGTTGGTGAGACAACAGAAGGGTCAGATACAATGTGGGAAGGTTCGGATATCCGTATGAATGTAAAACTGAATTTTAGCAAGTGGGAAGAAGAATAGATTTAAGAATATGCTACCCAATTTCGTTCGATGTTAAATACAAACAACCGATATTTTTCTGTAGGCAATACCCCCAGATTAGCCATAAAACATGGAGGGGTGCAGGCATTTGAAGAGTTTGTATTAGCAAGATATTTTATGTTTATTGAAGTATATTATATTTTCATAGAACAAGAAGATTTTTTGATATTATGTTGGCAAAGGTATTGCATGATATTTTACCGGAAGGGGTTTACCCTAAGGATGTTAATGAGTATTTGCAATGGGATGATTGTAAGGTTTTGCAACTTATAAAAGATAATGTGAATAAAAGTGAGGCGTGTAGGAATATAATTGAGCGTATAGTGTATCCTCAGGTTTTTTATACAAAACACATCCTACGGAGGCAGATAAAAGAGAATTTAAGCGTAATAAAAAGGAAATAATTAATTTAGTTGGAGAACAATATATTTTAGGTGATAATTCTGCCGGAAAGATGCCTCATAAGATTCCCAATAGGGTAGAGCTTGATGATGAGAAAGCAATTATAATATATGATAAAAATATTGAGAGAAAGACAACGATATCAGAGGAATCTGAAATTATAAGCAATCTGGCAGTTAAAATTGATATACAAAGAATATATTGCCATCCCGATAAAAGTGATGAAGCAAGAGTGCTAATGAAGTCAGTTAATGAAGAATAGATACAACACATTTTTAGAAATTTCTTTAGGAGGATATGTTATGGATAATATTGAAAAGTGTGCGGAATTGTTTCAAATTCTTTGTGAAAATAAACGCATAGAAAGACCGTTAGCTGCCTGCATTTATTATCAAAAGACTTCCTGTAAGATTCACATTTGATAAGAATTATTTCAACGCACTTTATCAGGGAATACCTATTGGCGGATATACTAAGATGGTTGAGAATATGCTTAAGGGTAGGATGCAGATGGCAATGATCTTCCTAAGCCTGTGATTAGTAGAGAGTACAGCTCTGAGTGGAAGCTTGGCGATGAGCCATATTACCCGGTCAATGATGAGAAGAATAATGATTTGTACGAGAAGTATAGGAAGTTAGCTGAGGTTGAGGACAAAGTTATATTTGGCGGTAGGCTTGGAGAGTACAAGTATTATGATATGGATGCGGTGATTGCGGTGGCACTAGAGAAAGCGGAGAGTATTATCTCAATATAGAATTCATTCATGAGAGTTGGGTTACTTCAGATAATGAAAACGAAGCGCTTATAAGCGAAAGAATTCCTGTGAACAGAAGGTAGGTTTACCCTCATATATTCTTAGTCAGTATGGTGCTGATCCGACAAAGAAAATTATTGTCACAAAAAAGGTTATTGATAAGGCTATGCGATTGGAATTAAGGGATGAAAGGTACGTTTTGAGACTGAAGTGCTGGATATACCGAATTATCAGGGTAATGCTGCGGTTAATTTACAGACAGTGGAACATCATGGACCAGGATTATTGAACATAAATGGTTTGAATTTGGCAAGGATGAAGATGGTAATGAATTGCCTAAGACTGTGATCAGCAGAGAGTACAGCTCGAAGAATTGATGAGATTGTGTAATAAATCCGGCTTTTTACCAGTAATTTTATATATTATATAATAAGCTCCAACTGCTATTACCTAAGCACTATAAATAACAAATTTGTCATTTTTTATTTCATCTATAAGCATATCCTCACTTCTTGATATAAAAGAACCTGATGTTGTCCTTTAAAGTCTAACATCAAATTCAAATAATTATCCACTTAAAACATTAGATAAATTTCATAAACTGCAGATATCTTTTGCCATCTTTCTTACTTATTCTCTCTCCCAAAAGTCTAAATCCCTGCTTTTCCTGATAAAAATCGATCAACTTAGCATCAGCTTCGCAATCGAGATATTCATCTCCTCCACCAATTCTATGCTGAACCTCAGATATCTAATTAATGAAATTTGAGAAATTTCTTAATGACATGGGAATTGAATGTAAACTTGTGCTGAAAAAACTTCCTGATGGTCAGTGTGGTAACGGTGGGTTATTCATCGCTTACTATAGAAAAAGTAATTTTTGATTTTATAAATCAAATCATGAATAAACAATTGATTTTTGAAATAATAATATTGATGTATATTTTTACGGATAAAGAAAGTGTAAAGAAATTTGCTTTACGAATATGACGCCCCATGTTATTATAGAAGTAGTAAAGGAGGTGCTGCTATGGCTCAGGTATTAGTGAATTTCCGAATGGATCAGGATGATAAGATTGGAATGGAGGAAGTCTGCAAAGAGCTTGGTATGAGTATGACTACTGCTTTCACCATTTTTGCAAAGAAGATGCGTCGTGAAAGAAGAATACCATTTGAGGTATCAGTTGACCCGTTCTATGCGGAGTCTAATATAGCTTATTTGAATAAAGTTACATCAGAAATTGATTCCGGCAAGGCGAAACTTGTCACGCATGACTTGATCGAGGATTGAGCCTATGAGATTGTTATGGGATGATTATCTATATTGGTAGACTCAGGATAAGAAGACGCTGAAACGAATCAATGCTCTTATAAAGGATATTCAGAGAGATACATTCGACGGTATAGGAAAGCCAGAGCCGCTTGGAGAGAATCGTTCAGGCTGGTGGAGCAGACGGATCGATGATTCGAACAGGATTGTCTACAAAGAAAAGGATGATGCAATCATAATTGCCAGTTGTAGAGGTCATTATGACGATTGATTCGTCACCTCAAAAAGTGACGGAGAATTTAATATAAGATATTATTGACAAGCCCTCTGACTAATTTATAATCGAATTATAAATTAGTCGGAGGGGGCTTTCTTCAAAACCCCATTTTTGTGAGTGAGGATTTTTGTTGAAGATTGTGCCACAATATCTGGGGGTGATATCGGTGCATCACTTGCGGATATTGTGGTGCAAGATTCTCATGCAAACTACAAAGTTATTTATGAACTGTTCTTAACTACTTTGCGAATGCTCACATAAAGTCGACAGGCGACAAGAGCTGATATGTGTAAGGATTATCATATAATGTGTAAGAATAGATAAAGCTGAGAAAGACGATTAAATGATAATAAGATGAAAAGTGGAGCTTAAGGAGTTATGGTGTAGGTATGAATTGTATTGCGATTATTTTATCCGGTGGAACAGGAAGCCGGATGAATATGGATATTCCAAAACAGTATATAGAAGTGGCTGATCGAATGATTATTACAGAGAGCATACGTCCTTTTATGGAATGTGAGCTTGTAAGGGATATTCGAATCGTTGCTGATGAAATGTGGCATGGAAGGATACTTGGTGAGTTTGATCTTCGTATGGCGGATTTAGTCATGGATCAGGGGATGCATGACGGTATGTACAAGTTCAGCGGATTTTCTGTACCGGGAGCGAACCGACAGTTGTCTATACTGAATGCACTCAGGGATATCGTTGATGATTGTAATGAAGAGGATATTGTCATTATTCACGATGCTGCCCGTCCGATGGTATCGACGGATATGATACAAAGATGTATCGTCTCCTGTGAAGGGCATGACGGAGTGATGCCAGTGCTTCCTATGAAGGATACAGTATATTACAGTGAAGATGGAATGGCTGTATCTAAACTTTTGAATCGGGATAAGATATTTGCAGGACAGGCGCCTGAAGTGTTTCGGTTTCAGAAATATCTGGAAGCGTGCGAGGCACTATTGCCGGATCGGATTTTGGAAATTCGGGGTTCTACGGAACCGGCTATCATGGCGGGAATGGATATTGCTATGATTCCGGGAGAAGAAGGGAACTTCAAGATTACAACGATAGATGATCTTGCGAGATACCGGGAAATGATCTTGCAGGATATGTGAGAGGAAATCGTGTTTGGATTGTATAACTCAAATGAATCAGACAAGTGAAACTGTAGATATTTCGGTTGGGTTATACTAAGGAACTGTCCCAAAATAAATCTTAGCACTTGCCTGTCTTTTTGTGCAAAGGCACAGTTCAAAAATCCAGTGCAATTATTACAAGTTATTTCGTGACAGCGTCTAATATGAAAACACTGGTGTGTTTATTGTATAATGAAAATAAACACTACTGATGATATAGGGAAGGGGATTTGTATGAAAGCACATGTGTTATATGGTGTAAATGATCTTCGGTATGAGGAAGTGAACCAGTCAAGCCCGAAGCAGGGCGAGGTTCTGCTTAAGGTGGAGAATGTGGGAATATGCGGTTCTGATATTCCGAGAATCTATGAGACGGGAGCACATCATCATCCATTAATTCCCGGACACGAATTTGCAGGAACGATATGCGAGGTTGGTAAAGATGCTGAAACTATGTACACAAGATTACATGAGCTACAAGGTGAGAGTACTATAATCGGTAGACGTGTAGGTGTATTTCCACTTATTCCATGTGGTGAGTGTGTACCGTGCAGAAATAGGCAATATGAAATGTGTAGAAATTATAACTATCTTGGTTCGCGATGTGATGGAGGATTTGCAGAGTATGTATGTGTTCCGGTTAAGAATCTCATTGAACTTCCTGAGAATGTTTCATTTGAGGATGCAGCAATGTTAGAGCCTATGGCGGTAGGTGCGCATGCAATGAGAAGAATGTTTGCAGAGGAATTATCCGGGGGGCTGTCAGAGAATAATAAAATGATTGGTCATTTTGGTAAGGAAGAAGAGAATAAAAAAGATGGAATTCTTTCGGAAAAATCAATCGCTGTGATAGGACTTGGAACAATCGGTCTGTTGTTGACAATGCATCTGATTGGAAGCGGGGCAAGGAAACTTTATGTGATCGGCAACAAAGAATTTCAAAGAGAGAAAGCACTTGGACTAGGCATTAAGCCTGAGAATTATTGTGACTGCAAGAAGGATAATCCTGTCGATTGGCTGCTTGAAAAGACAGCGGGAAGGGGAGCAGATGCCATATTTGAATGTGTAGGTAAGAACGTAACATATGCCCAGGCGGTTGAGTCTGCAGCACCGGCAGGAAGGGTTCTGTTGCTCGGGAATCCGGCATCCGATATGCATCTTGATAAAAATATATATTGGAAGATATTGAGAAACCAGTTGCAAATTTTGGGAACCTGGAACTCATCATTTACAGGTGAAAAGAATGATGATTGGCATTATGTGGTAGATAAGCTTGCAAAAGGGGAAATTCATCCGTCAAACCTGATTTCGCACAGATTTTCATTATCTGAGCTTGAAAAAGGGCTTCATATAATGCGAGATAAGACCGATGACTATGTGAAGGTGATGATTAAACCATGATGTGCATAAGCAAGTATTGATAAATGTTAACGGATATAAGGCATAGGAGCATTGTAATAAGATTGGTCAGAGGAGCTTGCGGAGGGAGTTTTTGTTTTTCATGATCTTCCGGAAATTATAACAAAAGGTATCTGTTCAGCCCTGCTGAATAGATACCCATTTTTT
>CAJOPP010000223.1 GCA_905236365.1 uncultured Lachnospiraceae bacterium | reverse complement strand
CATCCTCGCGGAGCGTATATCTCAGACGGAGATTGAACCCCGCCTGAGACAAGTTTCCTGCCCCCGCCTACGCTTTGCTTAGAGGCGTGGGTCATCTCTGTCTGAGATATATGATTAATATCCCTTACAGCCTATAAGAACTCCTTTTTAATACGACTACGGCTACCACTATTTTCAAACTCAACTGCCAAAACAACACCAATTATATTCAACTACAATTGACATCAACTGATGGTTTAGAATACACTATAATCGTTCTGTTGTCAAGACAAACACATATAAAATAATTGCACACAAAACAAAAATGATGTATGATAAAAGCTGTGTTTTGTTCCTCTTTCAACTAATTCCGTGTTTGCCTAACACGGAATGGAAATCAGAATAGAATAAAAAGAACGGAACGATATCATAGGAATCTGTCAAGAATGTAACACGAAATATAAGGAGGTCTAATATTTTGCAATTTATTCGAATATTCATTTTTCTACTAGGAGTAACCTGTGTGATACTATTTATTCCACCCCTCATCATGCACCAAATCTTGAATATCGGAAATGCCACCGGATTATTTGCAGGCATGCTTTTGATTCTGTATGGAGTCTTAGCAAAGGCAATCCATACGAAAGTACACACTCTATGGGAATCTGTTTTGGGAAAAGCACTGGTCAGTATTGTCTGCACAGTTATAGTATGTTGCGTACTTCTTGCAGTCATCATATCAATCTGTATGATCCGTACAATCAATACAAAGCCAACCGGGGATGTTCCGCTGCTCGTTTTGGGATGTCAGGTAAAAGGAACAAATCCCAGTCTGATGCTAACAGAACGTCTTGAGACGGCAAAGAACTATCTGGATGAACATGAGAAGGCTGTCTGCATTTTGTCAGGCGGTCAGGGCGAAGACGAAGGAATCAGTGAGGCAGAATGTATGTATCATTATCTGACCGAACATGGAATATCTGAAAATCGTCTGATTATGGAGACTCGCTCAACTTCCACCAGAGAAAATATGCAATTTTCCCTGGCCATCATGCAGGCTCAAAATTTGGGAAATACAGTTGCGATCGTGACAAATGAATTCCACGAGTATCGAGCTTTCCAAATTGCAAAAAAACTGGATATAGAACCATATGCAGTACCGGCAAGAACTCACTGGTGGCTGTTCCCAACCTATTTGGTACGGGAATGGTACGGTGTAATTTATGAATGGTTAGGAATCACACATGGCAGGTAACTCTGCTTCAAAAGCTCCTTAACAATTGAAGTGTCTCATTATACCCCATTTCTTCGCTCTTCTTAAGCCGCTCTTTTGAAAAATCCAAAGTACCGGTATTGATTCTATCCTCCAACGGAGCGGAAGGTCTGCTTTCGAGATAGCCTTTCTCCTTTCTAATCCATGAATGATCCACCCGGTCTTCCGGCTTTAGAAAGCTTACGATATAAGTATCAATATCATTTACCTCTCTAAGTGCAGAGAGCGGAATTTTATCTGCCGGTGCCGGGTTCTTGCAACCACCTGGTATAATTCCACCGTCAATATAGGACTTTCCATGATACACAACTGCCGGTGCTATTGCCGGCAGACTGCTGCTTGCCCGCACAATCAGCTTCTGATTCTTTGCAGACATTTCATCCAGCTTGAAATATTCCGGTTTTTCATCCTCAACGGAATATGCACATACTATGATAGGAATCCGATTTTCTCTTAGAAGTTCATCAGGATAGGATTCCTCAAAAAAACAGATATATTTCTCAGTCAGATCTCTACTCCCCTCATTGAACTCCTCCATAAAATCCGACATACCATTCATAAAATTTCTGATTGCGTCCAATCCTCCAATCGCATACAAAAGTGCATTGATTGCACCAATGGAAGTACCTGCCATTACAAGCTGTTCTTTCCGCATTCCTGCTTCCTCCAAAGCCCGGAGCATCCCAATCTGATAGGCTCCTTTTGCTCCACCACCTGATAAAACAAGACCAATTTTTTTATTTTCAAAATTCAACATAATATCTATTTCCTCACATAATATCTATTTGACAGGATTATTTCACTATCCTGCCAAACTGATATTTTCAGCCGTCTTTTTTATTTCCGCTGGCAACAAGTCCATCGAATCCCAAAAATCATACATTATCGTAAATCAGGCTCTCTAAGGTTTCATAAAGACGCTCTGGTTCAACAGGTTTGCTTAAATGTGCATTCATTCCAGCCTGCAGTGAACGCTGAACATCCTCGTCAAAAGCATTTGCCGTCATGGCAATAATGGAGACTGTCTGGGCATCCGCCCGGTCGAGCATGCGAATTTCAGTGGTAGCCTCAAGACCGTTTTTTACCGGCATCCTGACGTCCATTAAAATAGCATCGTAATAATTCTCCGGGCTTTTAACAAACATATCAATGACCATCTGCCCATTTTCAGCATGATCAACCGTCATTTCCCGCATCTTAAGCAATTCCTTCATAATTTCCGCATTTATCATCACGTCCTCAGCCAAAAGTATATGACGTCCCTTAAGATCTGACTTATGTTCCTCCTCTTTGACAGAAGTCTGCTTGCTTGCGATTGCCCGTTTGAATTCCTGAAGGATATTTGACGCAAAGAGCGGCTTTGCCATAAAACTGTCCACCCCAGCCTCAAGCGCCTCTTCCATCACATCCTCCCAGTTGTAGGCAGTCAAAATGACGATAACGGATTCACTGTTATAAAGTTCTCGTATCCGGCGCGTCACCTCCACGCCATCCTGACCCGGCATCTTCCAATCCACCAAAATAAGGTTATAGGATTCTCTGCGTGCATGACGCAATTCTATCTGCTTCAGTGCTTCCTCACCGCTTAACGATATATCAGCACTTATGCCGACCTCCTCCAAAACAAGTTTTGCGTGTTCGCAGGCGACAGGATCATCATCTATGATAAGAACATTCATTTCCTGTGGGTGCAGATTGACCGTATTATTTTCTTTCCTATCGCTGTCTTTCAGTGTCAAATTAACCGTAAAAACTGTGCCGATTCCCTTTTGACTTTCCACTGTAATGCTGCCGTTCATCATCTTAACAATGTTTTTGGTAATCGCCATACCAAGGCCGGTGCTCCCATATTTATTTGCCTTATTTTCATCCTCCTGACTGAATGCGTCAAAGATTTTCGGAAGATAGCTCTCGTCCATTCCAATACCGGTATCCTTCATGATAAACCGGAATGCAGACTTGCCTTCAAATTGGGCAGTACGTTCCACGATAAAGGACACCGTACCGGGTGCCGGAGTAAATTTGACGGCATTCCCAAGTATATTTATGATAACCTGTTTCAGCTTCATATCGTCACCAATATAGTAATCATCCACATGTCCAACGATGCGGCAATCGTAAGTCAATCCCTTTTCCTCACATTGACCGTGAATCATCGTATTTATCTGTTCCATCATTTCACAGAAGGAGAATTCTTCATTTTTCAATGTCATGCGACCGCTTTCAATGCGGCTCATATCCAATATATCATTGATAAGACCAAGCAGATGCTTAGCGCTCCCGCCTATTTTTTCCAAATGCTCTCTTGTCTTTTCGGGAAGGTCAGGTTCGCTTAACGCAATACTGTCTAATCCGATGATGGCATTCATCGGTGTCCTTATCTCATGGCTCATGCTGGACAGAAACGATGTTTTGGCAGCATTTGCCTGCTCCGCCTCATGCAGTGCATTGGAAAGCAGCTCATTGCGTTCCTGCTGCTCACGCAGCACATCGGTCATATCAGACTTTAACAGGATATAGAATTGAGCCTCGCGGTTTACCACATAATAGGCAAAACGCTTGTAATAAACATCACCATCTATAGAGCATACGATATTTGCCTCATAGAGTTCCCTCTGATCAAGCTCCCTTATCACCGTATCAAGCTGTAACGACTCTGCCATCCCAACCTTCTCCTCTTCCGTACCGGAAAGGACGGGGATCACCTGCTCCTCAAGATATGTAGCATACTTACCGGTCTTTTTCTTCGGGAAAATACTGCCCTTTTGAATATGCTCCGATTCACCTATCACCACACCATATTCACCGTCAATCAGATAGGTGATCATATCATATTGTTCCACTAAAGCCTTATTTAAAATCGTCTGATTGACCATTTCTTTCGTATAATCATATTCGGTAAAAAAAGAAATGATATCACCAGTAGCAGGATCCTGTCTCAGATTCTCGGTAATCTTTACAAAACATTTGCGTCCATCCATCCGCTGCGTATAAAAAATGTCTGTCAGATTATTGATTCCATTATTATATGCCTTGATCAGACTTTCGGCAGAAAACCTTTCCGCAAATCTTTTTTGATCCGATTCCAATGGAAAAAACTGTTGCCATTCCACAACATGATCCACACCAGGACTTTGATCAAACGGAAATACATCCGTTCCTCTGCTGTCTTCAAGAACATCCGTAGTAAGATTGACTCTGAGAAATGACAATGCACCGTGTGAAAGGCTCTCTAAATCCGCACGGATACTCTCGTACATGCTCTCCGCCTTTGCCTGACTTTCCTTGATCTCTGTAACATTGGTATACGTGCAATAAGCATACTGAGCATTTTCTTCCTTGACAAAAGCATAGTGGATATTGACCCAGACCAAATTTCCCTTCAGCGTATATTTTCGGATAGTCAGACTATTCGTACCATCCCGTGTCGTTTGATTCTTAATGAGATATCTCACATCCTCACGGTCTTCAGGATGAATAGTGTTCATAGTTCCCCCTGCCTCCAGCCGAATGAAGTCTTCTTCGGTCCCCTCCATCATCTCTGTAAACTCATAGGAACACCAGATTGGATAATAAGTCCCATCTTCTTCAACCCGCATTAAAATTGCGTTGTTATCAAGAGACTGGAACAATCTTTCGTAAAAATCCGTTTTAAAATTCAACATAATTTCAACTCCATTTAATAATTTTTTGTATTTTGTATGACCACCCAGTTAAAAAACGTAGGCATCGCGTGGTGCTAAACAGCCGTTGGCTGTTTAGCACCACCTAATCGCTCATTCCTCTCTCCAGCATTTCCATATATTCCACATAACTGATT
>CAJOPP010000222.1 GCA_905236365.1 uncultured Lachnospiraceae bacterium | reverse complement strand
AATATCATCATTGTAACCATTCCACCACCAGTTATCACCTTCTGCATCTAACCAGCTCTCAACAACATCAATCATATTTTGCTTTGATGCCTCATCCCCAAAACGTTCATATGCATCAATAAATACTTCTGTTGTCTCCGCCATTGACCAAAAGCCACTGGCATTTACCAAAGCGTATTTATTTTCATTTCCAAGTTTCTTGAATTTTGTTACATATGCATCATACGCTCTCCTTACCGCTGCTTCATCTGCACGTTCGGGATCCGGATTCTGCTTTACTTCCTGAACAGCCTTCAACTGCCAGTGTTCGTTGGTATGTCCTTCATAAGGCCACTGAATAATACCGGCACCGGTGGCATTTGAATTACCTTCTACATTCAGTGCCATATCAGGTGCCATCTTAGGCGTGATTCGCCAACTGCCATCTCCAACAGCCTCAAAGATCCATTTTTCGTTATCCGCATTTCCTGCATTATACTGTATGATCTTAGTTCCTGCTTCTATTGACCTTCCCGGAACATTTAGAGACTTTCCACTGTAATCATTCAATATCTGATAATATCCATCTCCGGTGGAATGCAATGTCCATGTCTGTGACGCATACTCATTTGCCTGCATTTGGACAAGTACTGCTTCACTATCCTTTGAATAACCCTGAATCGTCATAGCCATATTACTGGACTTCGATATGATTTCATAATTGGTATTTTCCTGAATTTGTCCCGGAAATCCCTGCACTGATCCAAGAATCGCATTTGCAAAGAAATGTGCCAGTTTTTCATAACCGGAATCAGATGGATGCAGACCATCAATTAAATCTGTTCTTGTCCACGTAGCAGTATAGTTATGCGTGTCCAACAGTGTAAGACCGTATTCATTTGCCAATTGCTTAATAATTGGTATCTGTATTCTCTCATTGATTGCATTTCGATTATCATGATTATTATTATCATCCACACTGGATGTAGGCACAGCAAGTATAATCTTAGGATTGGTTCCGCAGTTTTGATATGCCCGGATCAATGCTGCATAGTCATTCTTAAAAGTTTCCTGCCCCTGCTGTGTATCAATGCCATCGACACTAATATCATTGGTACCAAGCATTATAATAACAATATCCGGTCTGGACTGGAGTCCCTCCTGATACCTATCTGTCTTGGTATAAGCCCGGTCATCCGAATTCGTTACCGTTTTGCCGGAAACGCCGGCATTGAACACTTCATAACCGTCTCCTAAAACTTTCTGCAATTGTGCCGGATATGTATGATTTCCATCCGATGCCTGGTATCCTTCTGTAATCGAATCACCCACGCAGGTTATTCTTATTTTTCCATTTTCAGCTGCTCTAACCGGAATCGTGTTTCCGCTCCATAAAGTAAGCACCATACAAATGCTTAACAACCATCCCAACCATTTTCTATTCATGTTATTGTATACTCCTTTCCAATTCTGTCTCGATAGCAAATACCCAAGAGCGAAAAATATTTTCACTCTTGGGTTCTTACAGTCTTCTTATTTGTTTCATTACTGCTCTGACGATCAGCAACTCATTTCTTATTTTTTCACAATTGCTGTCTTCGGCACTTTCTTCTTAAACAATTTCTTATAATTTTTAATCATCTTTTTGTCTCCGGTATAAATCGTAAGCTTCTTTGATGTTTCCAAAAAAGCTCCTTTTCCAACACTGGTCAAATGATTTTTACAAAAGACCACTTTTTTAAGCATATTACAATTGTAAAACGAATTTTTACCAATCATCTTTACATTCTTACCAATAGTTACTTTAGTCAATGAATTGCCTTTGAATGCATTATTTGCAATTGCAGTCACTTTGCATTTTTGTCCTTTGTATGACACAGTAGCCGGAATCGTTATGGTCTTATAGTTCTTCTTGACCGGCTTGTCAACCTCTACCTCTACTCCGGACTTTGTACTTGCAATCACCGTATACCAAAGCTTTTTATCTTTAAATTGAGTGCCTGATTTGATTGTTCCCGAATTCTGTTCCGGAAGTAATTCTGAAACACCTTGGGCTGCTTCATCACCGGTTATCTGGTCATTTTGTAAAGTATTCGGATTGATTGCCACAATACCATCCTGTGCAATATTGTTTCCTTCCGGATTCTCATTTTCCGGCTGGTTCGGATTATTCGTCTGCTCTTCTGCCTCATTGCTCTGACCAAGTACCTCAGTTTCATGCTGATTAAGTTTTAAGTCATTCAATAATGCTTCTGCCTGTATCAATGCCTGATAATTTGAAACAAGTTTTTTCTGATCCTCTGTCAACAATTCATACGCTGTCCTTGCTGCTCTAATCTGATTCTCACTTTCCAAAGTGACTGTTTCCAGATTAGCAATACTCTGAAATACCAATCCTGCTGCCTTCTGATTCGCCTGCTCTTTTGCGGTTATCTGTTCCACATTCTCCTTTAGCATCTCATATGCTTGTTCAGCCTGCACCAAAACGTCATAATTGGATACTTTTTGTTTTTGCTCTGTCGTCAACGCATCATATGCATTTCTCGCATTTTGGATATCTGATGCACTCTCTAATGCCACATCTCCAATCCATCGGATGGCTTTCTCCACCTGATCAACCAATAGCTGATCCTTTTGTTCCTTTGACTCTGCCGTTGCCAACTGTTGTTCCAACTCACTAAACTCCTGCTCAGCCTTTACTAAAGCATCATAATTGGTAACCAGCTTCTTCTGTTCTTCCTCAAGATTATCATATATAATTCTTGCCAGATAAATGCTTCCCTCACTATCCTTAGTCACTGCACCAATCTGATCGATATAATCAATTGCGACCAGTGCCGCTTTTTGGTCAGTCTCCTGTTTCACCGTGTTCGCTGCCTGCAAGGCTTTTAATTTTTTCATTTCTTCCTCAGCATTGATCAACACATCACGATTCTTTACCTGTGCCTGTTGCTCTACACTCAAAAGATCAAATGCAGCTCTTGCCTCTATTAACATCTCTTCTTTCTCAAGTGTCACTTCTTTTATCACATCGATTTTCTCTTCAACGACCTTAATCCGGTTCTGAGCATCCTCAATATTCCGATTGTCATTTTCCAAACTGCTATTGTCTGGATTGTCAATTCCCGCATTGCCGATTTCTGCATTATCATTTCCCGCATTGCCGATTTCTGCATTATCATTTCCTGCATTGCCGATTTCTGCATTATCATTT
>CAJOPP010000221.1 GCA_905236365.1 uncultured Lachnospiraceae bacterium | reverse complement strand
TCCATGTCCATCAATTTCTTTAATGCACGATAGCCATATCCCTCTTCTTTCGCAATTACGGAAGGATGTTGAAGATTGTTTTGCGCCTTGACAGGTACCACCTGAATTAGAAACAACATTACAAAGGCAATTGCTGTTATAGACTTATAAAACCTGTAGGCAGCATATTGATGATCTTCAATTAGTTTACAATAAACCATTCTACGTTTTACCATTTTTACTGGAGTTTTTTGCATGTGTTGAATACACAAAGAATCTGTTTTGTTATCTTTATTCATCTCTTTCTGTTTAATAGTTCAATTAATCGTTATTTTTATCGCTTAAAATGAAATCTGCATATTTATGGTATAAAGAATAATTGCACAATTCTGATACCATCCCAAATTGACCAACTGGATTGACTTCTAAAAACACAAAATCACCATCTTCAGATCGAATAAAGTCAATGGAACCTGTTTTTAATCCTAATTCATCCATCAATAACCTAACTTTTTCTTGAACGTCATAAGGAAGTAGGTAGGGTACGTTTCGAATCAAATTATTGTTTTGTTGTGATATGCGCCAATCAATCCGCGATGAATCGTCTAATTGTGAAAATATAGCCATGGAATACATGGATCCAGCAAGAAAGAAAATTCTTATTTCATATTGTTTTGCTATCTTTTCTTGAACCATGATGGGAAACAACAAATCATCGTGTTCGACTAGCATCTCTTTGTCAATAATAGAAGTAAACATTGAATAAGAAATACCCTCATACACCGTCGAAAAACAATTAGACAAAGGCTTGATAACAGAAGTGCCATATTTATTAATGAATCCCATTACTTCATCTTTTCTATTAGTGACAATTGTATGGGGAATTATCATCCCCAGTTTTTTTGCTTTTTTAAGTACAACTAACTTGTTCATGTCAATCTTAGCTGGATGAATAACAAAAAGACTCTCAGGCAACTCGCTCAATAAATAATCAAAAAGTGTACGAATTTCTTCTTTCTGAAAAAGTTCAATCTTGTTTCTAAAAGAGTTTGACGATGATGTAACAATTCTCTTGTATCGATGAAACCATATTTTGTCATAGCTATTCAAATCATAATCCATCATGAATGCACATAATGAATCCAAATCTTTTATGAAAAAAGGGTATACCATGTTGTCATCGGATAAAACAATTTTCTCAACAGAAGATCCTTTAACAGACAACCAATCGGTAACATGTTGCACAGTAAAGTCTCCTTCAATTGATACAATTAGTATTCTCCTTAAAGAATTCATTTTGATAATATAATAGTGTTCAAATTGACAAAATAGAATACTTACATCCTTTCAATCGCAACATAGTAGTTTCAAGAGGTGGCAAATTTTGCCACCTCTTGAATATTACATTAATAATCATTTCCTCCTTGATCATCACAAACCCATCCTTGATCCAGTCCAACATATACGCCTCCACTATATGTATCAGCATATTGTTTTACACAATTTGTTCCTCCTGCTGGTAGAGGAGTTTCACTGTAAATTGGAGGATTCTCAGGGTTGCCCCCTAAAACTTGTGATTGAAATGTTGACTCAATGCCAACAAGTTCTTCTTTTAGTTGTTCGATTGTTTTCATTTTTTTCTGTGTTTTGTTAAACTTTACTTTATTGTAATTGTTGTCAGCTGACAGCATTTCTTTGAAATTTAATAGTTAGACATGAATTTTAATCACGTTAATCCGTTACCGTAAACTCACCATAATACTCATCTCCATTGGGGAATGTAAATGTGACAACGTAATCCCCTGTGTTGGGAATGTAGATTTGCAAGCCGTTAGGCGTAAGCACCGAGGTGTATTGCACCGAAGCGCCAGCGGTGGTGGAAACTTCCACCGTCACTTGACCGAGGTTTTTACTAAATACCACGGTAAGGACATGCTCATTTACACTTGGAAAAATAAAGCTCCCTTTTTCCTCGCCTCCATAACGAGCTTTTTCAATAATTTCAATTGGAGTACCGTCTCCTTTCTTCTTTTCCAGTTTGACCTCGCCATGAGCGTAGCACAATGCTCCCGAAAGGATGAAGCAGAGCATCAGAATCATTTGTTTTAATTTGTCCATAGTTATGCGATTTTAGTGTTTGTATTTTTCGCTTAAGCTTTTCGATGGCAAAAGTAGGCTTTAAAAAAATCACATAGCACAAAACCATGCTGGAGAAATGTTGGAATTTCTCTATGGGGGGGGGTAATAGTTGATAATCAATAGGTTACAAAAACAAATAAAACTCCTTACTCCTATTTCATAACTTCTACCTAATCACTTCCCAGTGTCCACCCTTATCAGGTCCAACACGACGAATGACCCCTTTGTCTTGAAGCACTTTGAAATGCTTGGC
>CAJOPP010000220.1 GCA_905236365.1 uncultured Lachnospiraceae bacterium | reverse complement strand
GAAAAACTGGAGTATATTTCATCCGCAGGACTTCGCGTGCTTCTTTCCACCCAGAAGGTCATGAATACAAAGGGGACTATGTTGGTCAAAAATTCCAGGGAGGAATTGAAAGAAATCTTTAAGGTGACAGGCTTTGCAGATATTCTGACGATTGAATGAGTGCATATATGGGAAGAACACGCTTCCGGGAAAAAGTGCGTGCATTCAGGATGGCTTTCTCTATGAAGCGGTGTTGTAGCTCCGCTCTATTTGTTGTACCCACAAATCAACTGTGAATCAATGTCATTTAGTTAAGGAGAAAGTAAATACGTTGTTGAAGATGAATTAAGGTGTTTCTTGGAGTTTCATTGCTAAAATGAGGATGAAGCATGATGATTGAGTAAAGAAGGGCATACAAGGGCATACAAATACGCAACAAAAATTGACAGGATCGAACCCAAAATGTATGCTTTAATTGGTAGACAGATGATGGTCAAACGATTATTCTGATGTTAAGAATAATTGCAAAGGTGGGAACAGTATGAGAAAATATTATTTGGACAATATCAGATGGATCACTGTTGTAATCGTTGTGGTCTACCATGTTTTTTATATGTATAATGGGGAAGGTATTCCGGGAGTGGCGGGGAATATATCCGGATTTGAAGTACAATACTGGGATATTTTCCAATATCTGACATTTCCGTGGTTTATGTTCCTTTTGTTCGTGGTGTCAGGTATAAGTTCAAAGCTCTACCTTAAAACCCATACCGATAAAGAGTTTTTTAAAAGCAGAACAACTAAGCTGCTTGTACCTTCCACAATCGGGCTTTTTGCGTTCCAGTTTATACAGGGGTATTATAATACAAGACTATCCAATGCCATGAATATGCTGAAGACCGTGCCTGTACCGGTAGCTTTTCTTATCATGGCGGTAAGCGGTATCGGAGTACTGTGGTATATTCAGCTTCTTTGGGTATTCAGTGTGGTTCTGATTCCAATTCGCAGATTGGAGAAGGATAGGCTGTGGAAGCTTGCAAAGAGAACGAATATTATCGTTATAATTCTTATGGCTGTTCCGGTCTTTGGAGCAGCACAGATTCTTAATACCCCTATTATCTGCGTTTACCGGTTCGGGTATTATGGGCTTGCCTTTTTGCTTGGATATTTTGTCTTTTCACATGATGAAGTTGTAGATATTTTAAAGAGAAATGCCCTTTGGCTGACGATTGTGGCTGTGATTTTGGCTATTACGTTTTCTATAGTATACCTTGGAGATAACTATGCCGATGCACCGGTATTTAAGACGCCTTTGTTTACATTATTTGGATGGTTTGCTTCGATCGCATTTCTTGGTATGGGTGCCAGATATCTTGATTTTACAAACAGTATAACATCTGTAATGACAAGGTATAGCTGGGGATTATACATATTCCATTATCTTGGGATTTCGATTATAGCTGCTTACATAGCACCGAAGGATATATTGCCGTTTCCGGTGGTTTATCTTATAAGTCTTATAAGCGCAGTTGTTATAGCATATCTTTTGTATGAATTGATATCAAGACTCCCCTTTTTTAGATGGGCGGTTTTGGGAATCAAAAAAGCAAGGAGATCAGATGTTTAAGGATAATCTGACACGTTTAAGAAAACTGAATCATATGACGCAGGAGAATATTGCGGAAAAGCTTGGGGTGACAAGACAGGCTGTTGCAAAATGGGAATCGGGGGAAACGATACCGGACATTGAAAAATCAAGACAGCTTGCTGAGATTTTTGGAGTATCCCTTGATGATATGGTCAATTATGAACCGGGGGAGAATCTTGGACTGGAATTACCGCCAAAGGGGAAGCATCTTTTTGGTATGGTAACGGTTGGGGATAAAGGGCAGATAGTTATCCCTGCAAAGGCCAGAAAACTATTTAATATCTCTTCCGGAGATGAACTTGTCGTGCTCGGTGATGAAGCACAGGGGATTGCGATAATTAAAGCAAAGGATTTCCTTGCTATGGCTGATGCTGTCAGATTGGGAATAAATATCTAGGGTGCTGTCATATGAGAAAAACATGTTGGAATCTGAGGCTTATGTTCATTTTTTAAGGAAAAAAGGTACTATATAATACAGGTCTTTGGAGTGATATGGTTATGGTAAGAAACTTGATGACAATGTATTGGAAAGGAGCTTGCCATGAAAAAAAATATTCGTATCGTGTTACTTGGAGAACTGTGTCTTTTTATTGCCGTCTTTGCTATTAACATCTTGTTAGGGGGCTGGGGCGTTTCGGTAATCTTTTGGTTTCTTGATTTACCGTCGCTTATAATCATAGCACTGGTTTTGATTCCGGGACTTTTCATCATGGGAGAATGGAGTGACTTTGTCAAAGCATTTTCCGTTGGTATCAAACAGTATAGTCTTTTAGAGCTAAAGAATATCACTCAGGCAGTAGGAGCAGCACAAAAACTGACCATTCATGGCGCTCTTTTTGCGATCATAATATCCGGAGTCTTTCTGCTTGGCAGACTTGATGATCCTACAACCATCGGTCCTAATCTGGCTATGTGCTTTTTGTCAGGATTTTATGCCGTAATAATAGAGTTTTTACTTCTGCCACTCAGACTTAATACCGAACGTAAAATGAATGAAGAAATGGATTTTGGCGATGAATGAGCCTGGGATAACAAAGGAACGATATCTCGAAGTTGCAGAGGGACTTGGCCTCACCAAACGTGAATTGGAGCTTGGATATCTGAAAGTGTGCGGATTTTCTAATCGGAGGATCGCATACATGTTTGGTATTTCAGAACAGACAGTGAAGAATCATTTTAGCCATATTTATGAAAAGGCATGGGTTCCGGGAAGAAAGGAATTCAGAAAATTATTCCTGAAGAAAGAATGAAAGAACTGCTTATCACATCGGCGCATTCGAATTCTAATTTGGGATCGATGAAAACTGCTCTGAAATGTGGCTTTGTTCTCTGTTTTGCCTATGACACAGACTTTGACATAGAGAAACTAAATGCATTTTCCTTCCAGCATTTTCCTGAGCGTGTTGCGATCCATTCTGTATTGCGACATCAGGCCTTCGGCATAACTGTGGAATGCCCGGCACATGAGGGG
>CAJOPP010000219.1 GCA_905236365.1 uncultured Lachnospiraceae bacterium | reverse complement strand
TCATCTTCAAGAGAAGAAGCAGCGAGTAATCAGAGTATATTCATAATTTTGCTGATCCTGAGTTTTTATCTGGTGCTGTTTAAAGGAGTCAGTGCCACGGAAGTGCAGAACGTGCTATATCTGTTCCCGTTTACTTCGGCAATGCTGCTTCCGGCGGGAGCGTGTCTGGGAATTGTGTCGAAGGGTGTTGCGGCAGTGGGACTTGCTTTGACTGTGGCTTGTGTGGCTGTATTTATTGTGCTTGCAGGAAAGCTTTATACCATGATGTCGCTTTATAAAGGTAATAAAGTAAATTTGGGAAAAGCATTAAAAATGCTGTTTAAGATTTGATGAGTCTTGCAGAAAGCGGAGGATGGTTTAGTTATGAAAGCAGTTTTATTAGAGGCGGATGCAGTAAATCCGGGTGACCTTTCATGGAATCCGATAACATCTCTTGTGGAGACAAGGATTTACAATAACACAACAGAAGAAAACAAATATGAACACATTGGAGATGCGGATATTGTCTTTGTTAACAAAATTAAGATAGATGATGAGGTATTTGTAAAGTGTCCGAATATTCGTTACATCGGAGTGTGTGCCACGGGCTACAACGTTATTGATACGGAAGCGGCAAGAAGGTATGGTGTTACTGTGACAAATGTTCCGGCATACAGTACGGAATCTGTGGCACAGCTTACATGGGGTTTGATATTAGAATCAGTATGCCATATCAAGCTTCATAATGATAGTGTACATAGGGGAGATTGGATAAACTCTGATAATTTCTGTTACTGGTTGGAACCGGTTACAGAACTTGCAGGTAAGACGATTGGTGTGTTTGGGTATGGCAATATCGGAAGAAGGGTTTGTGAGATTGCAAAGGCGTTTCACATGAATGTGCTGGTGCATACAGCACATCCGGAGAAATATGATAAAGAACAAATAAACTTTGTGGGTATAAATACCCTGCTTTCGGAATCAGACATTATATCATTACACTGTCCGCTTACCAATGAGACAGAAGGTATCATTAACAAGAAAAACATAGATCAGATGAAAGATGGAGTAATCATTATTAATGTATCCAGAGGCGGTTTAGTTGTAGAAAGTGACCTTGCCGAGGCACTTTCAAACGGCAAAGTTGCAGGTGCAGGTGTTGATGTTGTGGCTGTAGAGCCAATGAGAGAAGATAATCCGCTTCTTCAAGCTCCAAACATAACGATAACTCCGCATATAGCATGGGCAAGCCTTGAAGCAAGAAAGCGTCTGGTTGATGTTGTGGCGGATAACCTGAAAGCTTTTCTTGAAGGTCGTAGGGAAAATGTGGTATCTTAACATTCTTTTTCCATCTTGCATCTGTAGATCAGGATAGAAAGGCTTCGGTTTCTGATTAACCGACTAATAACTTGCCAGCTTTCTTGAATAGTGCAGGTCAAAAAGCTCCGCTATGCCTACGTTTTTTACCTGCCAACAAGAACTGAAGCTGGAATTACAAAAGTATATTATAAAATAGTTAGTCCTTGCTATAAGGATATCTTTGAAATTGTCAGTGCAACAGTGAAGCCTTTGGAGTCACTGTTACGAAAAATATAATCAATGTAAAAGAAATGGTTGAGAAAAATTGTTCTTTGATGTAATATAAAGATAAGTAATTTACAAGGATTGGTATTCCTTGAGAAGTATAAAGACTTGTTTTTCTGAGAAGTAAAAGACTTGTGCTGCAGCGGATTTCGTAAAAATTGTTTTGGAGGATAGGTAAGGAGGGATTGTATGATAGATGCAGCGGGAATGAGTAACCGTTATATAATACCGGTTACCAATGTGAGTCAGGTAACACCGCCTAATACAGACAATACAGTAGAGAGTTCCGGCAAGGTTTCTCCGGTGGAATGTCAGACATGTAAGAATCGCAGATATCAGGATGGATCTGACGAGATGGTCTCTTTTAAGACACCGGGTAAGATTTCACCTGGTGAGTCTTATGCAAAGGTTATGGCACATGAGAAGGAACATGTTGCGAATGCGATAGCAGAAGGGAATAAAGCGGATAAAGAGTTAATGTCTGTAACGGTATCCCTGAAGACAGCAATCTGTCCGGAATGCGGAAGAGCCTATATTGAAGGTGGA
Organism: uncultured Lachnospiraceae bacterium; assembly: GCA_905236365.1. GTDB lineage: Bacteria > Bacillota > Clostridia > Lachnospirales > Lachnospiraceae > CAG-590. Next base: position 824 of record CAJOPP010000219.1, on the reverse strand, counting down.
ACGACAAGAACCGTGATGAAGACATATGGTGATGATCCGTTTAGTCAGAATCAGAAATCCTTTGAACAGGAAGCAACAAAAGGAAATTTTGTGGATGAAGTTGCATAGCAGAAGAATACAGCCGGCAGATATTTCTGCTGGCTGATTAATTGATAGAAAGAGATAAGGTAGGAAATTGAGAATATGAGTTATGCTGATGATGTGTTTATCAAAATGTGTACAGATATTATTGAGAATGGATACAGTACTGAAGGTGAGAAAGTCAGACCAAAATGGGAAGATGGCAGTTCGGCCTATACCATTAAGCAGTTTGGTGTGGTGAACCGCTATGATCTCTCAAAAGAATTTCCGGCTCTTACCTTACGTAAGACTTATATTAAGTCGGCAGTGGATGAGATGCTTTGGATATGGCAGAAAAAGTCCAATAACATAGAGGATTTAAAGAGTCATGTATGGGATGAGTGGGCAGATGAAAATGGTTCCATTGGAAAAGCATATGGTTATCAGATGGGGGTAAAACATCAGTATAAAGAGGGTATGATGGATCAGGTTGATCGGGTGATATATGATTTGAAGAATAATCCATACAGCAGAAGAATTATGACTAATATATATGTGCATGCTGACTTGCATGAGATGAATCTTTATCCGTGTGCATACAGTATGACCTTCAATGTTACGAAGAAACCGGGACGGGAGAAACTTATTCTGAATGCTATTTTGAATCAGAGATCGCAGGATGTATTGGCTGCAAACAATTGGAATGTGGTGCAGTATGCAGTTCTTGTTCATATGCTTGCACAGGTATGCGATATGGAAGCGGG
>CAJOPP010000218.1 GCA_905236365.1 uncultured Lachnospiraceae bacterium | reverse complement strand
CTGGTCGCCGGTCGCAGTTTATGCCTGTACTTGTCTGGACGAGGTAGGTAAGATTCCCTGGGTAATGTTCCACTTTCAAAAATATAAGTGGGTAAGGGATCTGACAAGATAGATCATTGGAGGATTGGCATCCATACCCCAATAAGCAACCGCCCGGGGGATCAATATCCATCACCAACAATTCTCCATCGTCCTCCTTTGTTTCGAACCAGAATCCAACTCCAGCTTTCATATGTACTGTTTGCATTCAAAGATCCATTCCCTCCGGTCTCATCCACATCAAAAGAAGAGAACAATTCGATAACCTCATCTGCCTGAAACCGTCTTGTATAGCCATCCTGTGACGTTCTTATAGTTAGTTCATCTCCTGCATAATAGATTTCTTTAAGTGTACACCCATGCATGTCATAGAACTCTCCTATCACCGTATCGATTGCCGACTGGATATCTTCTGGAGAATATTTCCGGACTTGCCCATTCACCGATCTGTTTAAGCTCTTTTTCCGTAAGATTTCCGGGTTTCTTCCCCGCATTGTTATTTTCATAAGCACATCCTGTGATCACCACCATCAAAATGACCGTCAACATCATTGCCAAATGACTCTTCTTCTTTCTATCCATAATGTTTAAAATCCTTTCTTTCATAAACTTTTTACCTGTACTCATGTTCGTCGACAGAACAATCCGATTGTTCATGTGCTGTCTTCTCTCAACAATACTGAGCAGACAAGCACCATAATCTTTACGCTCTTCTTCGCAGATCTGACCTAATACCTCCTCATCACAGGCAAGTTCGCAATCACGACCGGATGCATAAAATGCCATCCAGATGACAGGATCATAAAAATACACCACCAATACAAAATATCGAAGGATCACCCAAAGACCATCTCTATGTTTATAATGACTTTCCTCATGTAATATTGCATACCGAATCTGTACATCTTCCACCATAAAGGACGGAAGATAGATTGTTTTACCAATTAAAAATGGCGATGCAATCCCATCCAAATGATAGACAGGAAGGCCTGCTCCCTCTGATTTAAAAAGATACTTTCTCTTTTTCTTACAGGAAATCATAAATTGTAAATTTGCAGTGATGATACCAATCAGCAGAATGCCAACGATACTTAAATACACAATCTCCATGATCACCTGAAACTTCATCCCTTTTGACTGAGTCTGAAAATTGTTTTCATATTCCATCTCTGTGTTTACAGTTTCCGCATTTCTGTACTGTTTCCCGGTCAGATTCTCACTCTCTATCTGATTTCCTTCCATCTTTTTGCCGGCTTCGTCATTTTCTGCGATCTGTTTCCCAGCCTTATCATTTTCCACCTGTTGCATGACTACCGTAGTGTCCTCCTGCTGCCAAGTTCCTTCCGCTTCGTTCTGTAACCACTCTTTCCGGTCTGTATCTTCGGTTTGAAATGCTTCTGACAACGTAGAATATGCAGATGTTATGCCAGTATTCCAGTTAAAATGGAGTGGTGAGCTGATAAAAGGAAAGGTCAACAGGAATATCGGAACCACAAGCCATAATCCATACACAAATTTCTTATTAAGCCTGTCTCCAACCAGTTTTCTCATCAGCAAAAGAAACACGGTGATTAAATTCAAACCGAGCAGACTGTGTACATACAAATGGGTCATTTCTTTTTCCCCCTCTCCTTTTCCAATATCTCATAAAGTTCATCCAATTCCTGTTTTGATAGTTCTTCTTCCTTTACCAACGTATTGATCATAAGCCCGATTTTTCCCTGAAAGGTCTTATTCAAAAAATGTTTCACTTCCTCCAAAACAGCCTCACTTTGCGGGATTTTTGCATAATACTGCTTTGCCCGTTCCCCTTCCTCATAATAAACAGCACCCTTTGCATCTAATCGTTTCAAAAAGGTAATGATGGTATGCTTTGTCCATCCAGTTGATTCCGATAATTCCTTCGTAAGTTCTGTTATCGTCCTCGGGGATCTCTCCCATAATACATTCATAATCTTCCATTCTGAATCAGATATATTGATCATCTTTCAGCCTCCTGTTATTAAACTTGTTATGGCACGATAGTTTCACAACATGATATATT
>CAJOPP010000217.1 GCA_905236365.1 uncultured Lachnospiraceae bacterium | reverse complement strand
TGGCTTGCATTTTCATTCTCATTAACATTGTTACCGTTACTGCTTTGACCTTCTCCATCCTTGTTCGAAGCATTACTGCCAGGCTGGTTTGCTTCCTGTTGAGTCTTGCCATTATCACCCTGCGGATATCCGTCCGATTGATTATCTCCATCCTGCTCCTCTGTCGCCTTGCCCTGTGAGTTGCTGTCTGCCTGATTTTCGCTCTGTGAAACCTGTGAATTCTCCCCTTGATTCTTACCACCTGACCGGTTTTCTCCGTCCTGTAATTCTTCATTCTCTCCCGGCAGAAAATCCAATGAGTTTATACTCTCCTGCTCATCCGGCTTTTCACCCTGCAGATCCTCTTCCATTTCATTATCTGGTAGTATTTGTAATCCCTCATCCGGTGCCACTACACATTTTACAGAAATATTTTGCCCCGCAACAGTTCCATAGACATAAAATACATTTCCGTTAGGATTGTTATATTTTGCTTCCAAAACAGGCTCCCAACTGATCTCCACGAATTCTTCATCCCCATTCGACCAGATTACCTTTGCCCTGTCCGGAAGGGTAGGCTCCACACCATATGCAACCTGAATATCCTTATTATCATACTCCACCCGGATGACTTCAGCAGGTGTAGCAGAAGTTTCTTCCTCATCACTCTTTGCAACCGTACAGGAATTCACAATCAACGTTACGGTCACCGGAAAATGAACAATCCCTTCATCCGTTGTAAATCCATATTCTGTCTCACCACTTAGTTCAAATATTCCGCCATCCTCGTTTTTGTAACATTGTGCAGATTCTTCATTCCATTTTACTTTCAGACCCGGATAATAATATCCATTTGATAAGTTAACGTTCACTGTCGGATAAACCGGTTCTTCTCCGGCATTAACGGTAATGGTATCATATTCAGGAACGACCCCTGTCACTTCTGCTGCCATTACATGGACTTTCTGTGTCACAGGATAACCGGATGCGGAACCGGTTATCTCAAAGTCATTACTCTGAAATAAGGTCAATAAATTATCCTGATCATAGTCATCCCAAATCACATCAATCTCTACTGTATTGCCATTTTCCAAAGTTGCCTCCACCGTGTTGCCAAGAACCGGCTCCTCCATGGATTCTACTGTGATCATCTCCGGATTCTTCACCCCGGCTACTGCCCCTTCTTCTTTCTGGATTACAAATTCTCTTGTAATTTTTTTCTGATCACCGTCCGTTCCTACCAGGGCTGTGACCGTAGCATTTCCTTCTGCAACTGCATGAATCTTCCCATCTGCATCTATGACAAGAACACTCTCATCCGACGAAGACCATGTTACACCATCATAAACCGGACAATCTCTGGTTGTATTGGCTACTATTCCGTCAGGGAAAACCACCGTTACCAATAATTCTAATTGATCCTCTGTATCCACCTCTAACAGAGCATTTCCAGCGATCTCCATATTCGAAATGGAAGAGATTGGAACCGTTATTTTTTGAATCACCGTTTCATTCTGTGCCGGTTCAAAATCTGTAATTTCCACATCATTTGAAGCATAAGCTCCAGCCGTACACGCCCAATTATAAAGAGCACTGTCATTTGTTGGATTAAAAGTTGCTATACCGGTATACTGATAATCCGGATTGATCAACGTTTCATAATGGCCTGTCTGCCCGGATACATGCCTCAGATAAGCATCACGCTCATCAATCCATCCCTGAATATAAGTTTCCCGAATACTATTCCATGCGAGATTTTCCGCTAAATACCAATTCGATGGATTGTAAAATTTAAGAACATCAAAACAAGAATCTCCCTTTGGTCGCTCATGATTCAAATAGATGGCACCTTCAGCAGCACGAAGTCTGGCAGTTTTTGTACAACCCTCTCCCAGTTTCATCTCCACATAGTCGCTTGGCTGTAACACTCTGGAACTGTTTCGCGGATCCGGTGTGATTCCGTCTGTGCACGCACTTTTGCGAAGCTGATTGATTTGATCCAGCAGATCTTTTTGTGCAGAAGTGATATCCACCCCCTCCACCCCTATGATAATATTGCCGGAAGATGCTCCGGTTTCTATTGTCTCCCGAACCGGTAGTTCCGCAGCTGTCACCGCCTTTGTCCCCATCGGTGCAAATGCCAACGACAAAACCATCGCACCAACCATTAAAAAACTCCCTGTTACTCTGCCTATCTTTCGCATATAACCCCCACCCTTCTAATACCTTATCGCTATCACAACTGTTCCCCTTCTCCGGGGTACAAAATCAACCAATTACTTCATACACGATTTAATCCCCTGGACAAAACGTATTTACCGAAACCCATTCCAAATACAAACGGTCTTTCGATAGGATTTTATTCCCTGGACAAAACGTATTTTCAGAAACCTTCTCCTTCCCTTTTTCAATTTTTATCCCCTAATATTCAGTTATAATGCCAATGACTTTCCATGGATTGTTCCGTATCTCACATATTCCTATTATAATACATTTCCATCCCCATTGACAATATGTACAATGGAATGTTCCACCATATCTGAAACTGCATTTTCTGTATAAAATGCCATGTGCGGCAGCATCAGCACATTAGGAAGATCTTTCAAAATTGACATCTCCCGATGACCAATAACCTGATATTTGTAATCATCATAGAAAATTCCCAACTCATTCTCAATAACATCCAAAGCGGCAGCCCCCACTTTGCCACTCTCTAATGCATCAATCAACACAGGTGTATCAATAATACTTCCTCTTGCTGTATTCACAAGAATCACCCCATCCTTCATAGTCTTTATGGATTCGGCATTTACCATGTGAAAACTTCCGGAATTGGCGGGAGTGTGAAAAGTAATCACATCACTATCCTGAAATAATTCTTCCAGCGAGCAATATGTTCCATACTGTGCTGCCTCTTCGTTTTGATAAGGATCATAGGCAATAATCTTACAGCCAAAGCCGGTAAGATTACGCATCACGCGGGTGCCGATTTTCCCTGTCCCAACAACTCCGATCGTTAAGTCCCCAATCTCTTTCCCTATGTTGCCAACCAGTGAATAATCCATTCCCTCTGCTCGTTTGATAATGGATTTCATTTTGCGAAGAGCCATCAGAATCAGCATAACCGTGTAGTCTGCTACACTTCCTGCGGAATAGGTTACGTTACTGACTGCCATTCCGTATTCTTTTGCTGCGTTTAGATCCACATGATCATAACCAATCGTTCTGGTTGAAATATGTCTGACTCCCGCTTCACTCCAGACTTTTATAATCTCCTGTGTAATTGGAGTTGTGATCACACTGACTCCTTCGCAATCTTTTGCAAGAATTGCATTTTCAGGTGATGGTGCTTCTCTGACGGGTACTATCTCCACGTTATATTCTTTTGCAAACTTCTCAAAAAAATCTGCCTCATCAAAATCTCTGTAATTGTATGCTGCTATTTTCATTCTTTCTCTTTCCTTACTTTTTAACTCTTTCTTCCAACTGTATTAAAAATCTAAATTCAAGACTCGCTCGCGAGTCTTGGCGCGGGATTTGCGTCAGCTATGCTGACATATTTCATATGCAAATCCCTGCACATCCTC
>CAJOPP010000216.1 GCA_905236365.1 uncultured Lachnospiraceae bacterium | reverse complement strand
GTTATGATTCCAAATCTTCCGACAGAAGAGGATTCTGTAATTGCAGAGAATTATCTGCGTTCTTCCAGGTTTCGTGCAAGCGGAACAGATGGTTTTTTACAGGAATATGTGGTGTCCGTACCGGACAGGCTTGTAAAACTGCCGGAGGGAATCAACCTTACAGTAGCTGCCTTTACAGAACTTGTGAGTGTGAGTTACCATGCTATTGGACGGTTTTTTGAGACTGCACATGAAAGAAGAGAGGAGATTGCGGTCTGGGGAGATGGTAATCTGGGATATATTACCGCTTTGCTGATCAAGACCATGCATCCGGAAATCAAACTTTATGTAATGGGAGTCAATGAAGCCAAATTAAATGATTTTACTTTTGCGGATGATACGTATCTTGTAAATCAGATTCCGGAGGACTTTGGCATTGATCATGCCTTCGAATGTGTGGGAGGCAATGCGGCTCCGAAAGCCATTAATCAGATTATTGATTATATCCGGCCGGAGGGTACCATTGGGATTTTAGGGGTCACAGAAGATCTGGCACCAATCAATACCAGAATGGTATTGGAAAAAGGACTTCGCATAATTGGAAGCAGTCGAAGTGGAAGAAAAGATTTTCAGGGTTTGGTAGACCTGTATCGCAGCAAGCCGCAGGTTGTGGATTATTTGGAAAATATTGTGGGAGAACAGATTGTTATTCGTGAAATACGGGATATCTCCAGAGCTTTTGAAAAAGATATACACAAGCTTATTGGAAAGACGATTATGGTATGGGATAAGTAAAGAAAGAGAGAGAAATCATGTCCGTAATAAAAGAATTTTTAAAAAAAACATTTGTATATAAGTGGTATCGATCTTGGAAGAAATTCAAAAAAAAGAGAATTGATAAGGCTTACAAGTATTATACATTGAAGATCTTATACCCATCTACTTATCGAAAGTATGCAAAGCAACCGGTAAAAGAAAATAAGATTGTTTTTATTGAAATCAGACAGCCAAAGATTTCGAATAGTTTTCAGGTCCTCTATGACGATTTGAAAAACAACTACCAATTTGATATACATGAACATTTTCTTCGTACTACGTTTGTTCCCAAAAAGGAACATCGTGAACGTTGTAAGGCAATGATTCGGGACATTGCGGATGCAAAGTATGTGTTTTTAAATGAAGCATCCAACGTCGTAAGTTCTGTTCCGATGCGAAAGGAAACGATACAGACTCAGTTGTGGCATGGATGCGGAGCGTTTAAGAAATTTGGAATGAGTACCGCGGATCTGATTTTTGGAGATAACCGAAAGAATATGTTAAAATATCCATTCAACAAAAATTATACTTATGTAACGGTAAGCAGTCCGGAAGTAGTCTGGGCCTATGAAGAGGCAATGAATATCAAACCGGAGGAAAATATTATACGACCGGTGGGAAACAGCCGTACAGATGTTTTTTTTGATGAGAAGTTTATTCAGGATGCATATGACAAACTGCATACATTGATGCCTCAGAGTAAAGGAAAAAAAGTAATCTTGTTTGCTCCTACCTTCCGCGGCAGAGTGGCAAAGGCAAAGTCTCCGGATTGTTTTGATGTGGAACAGTTTTATAAGGCATTTTCAGATGATTATGTATTGATTTTTAAGCATCATCCTTTGGTTCGGAAAAGACCGGAGATTCCGGAAGAATATAGAGAGTTTGCAGTGGATTTTACGGATACTATGGCAATTGAAGAATTATTGTGTGTCAGTGATATCTGTATATCGGATTATTCATCTTTGGTATTTGAGTATTCTTTATTTGAACGCCCGATGCTCTTCTATGCCTATGATCTGGATGAATACTTTGACTGGAGAGGTTTTTATTATGATTACTACGAATTAGCACCTGGACCGATTTGTACAACTAATGAAGAGATGGTAGATTATATTAAAAACATTGATACAAGATTTGAGAAAGATAAAGTTGTTGCGTTTAAGGAGAAGTTTATGAGTGCCTGCGATGGACATGCCACAGAGCGAATTGAAAAAATGGTATTTGGTGATGCGTTAAAGAAGTATAAAAAATAATGTCAGAAATGTGTTAGGTACAATATGAAAATTAAATCGGATCCGTATTCAAATAACAAATCCGGAATTGAGAATGGAGGATTTGTTATTTGAGTACGGATCCGGAATTGAGAATGGAGGATTTGTTATTTGAGTACGGATCCGGAATTAAAAATGGAGGATTTGAAAATGTCGGAAGTGAAAGTATCTGTGGTTATGCCGGTATATAATTCTATGAAGTATCTTGATGCTACGTTAAATGACGTTGTAAATCAGTCTCTAAAAGACATAGAAATTATTTGTGTAGATGATGGTTCTACAGATGGAAGTGCAGAATTGTTAGATGAGTATGCAAAGAAGGATGCAAGAATTACGGTTATTCATCAGCATAACCAGTATGCAGGTGTTGCACGGAATAACGGTTTGGCAGTTGCAAAGGGAAAATATGTGATTTTCTGGGATGCAGATGATAATTTTGAATCGGAAACACTTATGAAAATGTATGAGGCGGCGGAGAAAAGCGAGGCTGAGATTGTAGTCTGTGATGCGGATGAATATATGGAAGATACCGAAACATATTCCTATCCTTTGTATATAAAGTATCATGAACTTCCGGAAGCACGTCCGTTTTCCAGAAAGGATATTGGCGATAAAATATTCGACTTTTCAGGGAATGTTCCATGGAATAAAATGTACCTCAAAAGTTTCGTAAAAGAGCATGAGCTTCAGTTTGAGGCAACGAGGCAGTTTAACGACATGTATTTTGTGATGCTGGCGTATTATTATGCAAATCGGATTATAACAGTAGATGAGGTGTTGATACATTATCGGGTTTTTGCAGATGGAGGACTGACGAAAACAGCATCCACGGATCCACTGTCAGTGTATCATTCATATCAGGCGTTACAGAAGGTTATGCAGGATGAATTGGAGAAAGATGAGGATTTGAAACGGGCATTTCAAAACAAGGTTCTGGCCGGTTTTATGCGAATTATTAATTTGCAGACCACATATGAAGGATATGATACGGTTCTCTCCTGTATCAGAAATGGTGCACTTCAAGAATTTGGTATTGATACTATGAAAAAAGAAGATTATTTTGCTGAGTGGATGTATGAACATGTGGATGCCATACAGCGTATGAGTACAAATGACTTTTTGGTCTGGAAGCTTAGAGTGAGGTATCTCGAAAATAAAAATAATAAGGATAAGATCATAGGTTTAAAGGTACGCAGGGATCAATTGAAGGAAGAACGTGCTGCCCTTAGAGTCCGTAGAGATGAATTAAAGGCGCGCCGTGAGGAACTGAAGGAAGAACTGAGAGAAAAGAATCAAATTATCAAGGAACAAAAGGCAATTCTGGAAAGTCGCCCTGTCCGATTTGCCCTAAAAACAAAGCAAATTCTTACACTCAACGGAAGACTGCATCAAAAAAAATAGCAAAGAAAGTACGTTTACCTGACATTTGGTAAATTAATCAATACAGGAGAGGGAAGCTGACGATGAAAAACATTTTAAAACAGGTGGAAAAATTCCGTGAAATTATCATGTATTTGTTTTGGGGAGGAATGACTACAGTTGTCAGTTGGGGAAGCTACAGCTTATTCGTATTGCTTTTCAGACAAAAGAATACGGTTATATCTGTGTTTGGAGTGAAAATGTCGTCAGATGTATTGGTGGCGAATGTTTTATCCTGGTTCTGTGCAGTTCTCTTTGCGTTTGTGACCAATAAACTTTGGGTATTTCAGAGTAAGAGCTGGAAGAGTTCTGTTCTTTTTCCGGAATTGGGAAAGTTTATTTCAGCCAGACTGGTAACAGGAGTTTTTGAGATAATTGCTGTACCGGTGCTGGTTGGAAAGGGACTTGACCAGACAATCTTTGGAATTGAAGGGATGATTGCAAAGGTTTTAGTCAGTGTTTTGGTTGTTCTGGTTAATTATATTTTCAGCAAATTGTTTATCTTTCAACAGAACAAATAATCAATT
>CAJOPP010000215.1 GCA_905236365.1 uncultured Lachnospiraceae bacterium | reverse complement strand
CTTCGAACTAAGCTCGTACCTCGCTAAGGTCTCAGGCATCGTTAAGAGCCGGCGTTTGCAGATGGCCCTACATGGTAAAACATATACCACACTCGGTGGCGTACGTCTGAACAGTAACTGATTTGTAAACTGATTTGTAAACTTTCCTGAAATATATTGACACGGTGTCAGAATGGTATTATACTGTGTATATTGACACGGTGTCAGAACGATGAGCGTAAGGATACAGAAGATTACATGATGTCAAAAAATGTCAAATTTGTACCGTCCAAAGCGAATGCAAAGAGGATGAAAAGGAGAACGATATGCCAAAAGGATCACCGGAATTGACCGCCGCAAGAAAAGAAGAAATTATAAATGCCTGTGAGCAGTTGTACCAGACAATGAGTTTCAAGGATATCACATTGAAAGAAATCGGAAATGTGACTTCTTTTACCCGAACTTCAATTTACAACTATTTTCATACAAAAGAGGAGATTTTCCTGGCACTGTACGAACGGGAGTATGACAGGTGGAACGAGGAGCTGACCTCAATATTAAATGATAATGATAGTCTTTCAAATGAAGAACTTGCGGATAAGATAGCCGGATCCATACAGAACAGAGCACAACTGTTAAAGCTTCTCTCTATGAATAATTTTGATATGGAAGCAAACAGTCGTCCTGAGCTTTTGGTCTCGTTCAAAAGGGCATATGGCGAATCCATTGAAAATATGCGAAGGCTTTTAGATAAATTCTGTCCCGAGATGAGCGAACCACAAAAACAGAATTTTATTTATGTATTCTTCCCGTTCATGTTTGGCATCTATCCTTATACGGCGGTCACTGACAAACAGAAATATGCCATGAAAGAAGGCGGGGTTGATTTTTTTTATCAGACCATTTATGAGATCACATATGCATGTCTCATAAGGCTTCTTGGAGGTTATTAAAGAACGTCGGAGGCTTTTATTTCAGTCAGAGTTTTCTTCAATGAGATAAACAGATTAGAAAAGGAGCAATAATATGAAGAATATTGGAGCAGTACTGGCATTTTGTCTTATTCTCTCTCTTAGTGCCTGCGGAAACGGAAAAATCACTGAAAGCGAGAGTGCAGTGGGAACTGCTTTGAATGAAGCTTTAGTGGAGGAGGAAGATGGTTTATCGAAGACCAATATGCCTGCTGATGAAATAGAAATACCTTCAGAAACAGGGGAAATTGAAGAAGCAGTAGAATGCATGCAGGCAGAAACTAATAATGATCAAAATGTGGAGGATGAAGGAATGCAGCTTAGGATAGGAGAAAACACAGTAAATGTAGATTGGGAGAAAAATGCATCGGTGGATGTGCTTGCCGAACTTGTCAGTGAAGAGCCTCTGACGGTTCAGATGTCGATGTACGGCGGCTTTGAACAGGTCGGTCCCCTTGGAAGCAGTATTCCAAGGGATGATGTTCAGACCACGACAGGTGCCGGAGATATTGTTCTTTATTCCGGCAATCAGATCGTCATTTTTTATGGTTCTAATTCATGGGCATATACAAGGCTTGGAAAGATTACAGGGATGTCCGGTGATGAGCTTAAGGAGATGCTCGGAAACGGGGATGTAACAATCGTTTTAAGTAAATAATTGGGGGGCTAAAGGATGAGAGATTTGTAGAGCAGCAGGGGGAAAGTTTATGTTTGAGTTAAAATACCCTATATTTGACGGAGAACGCGTATGGGATGGAGCTTGTGTTACCATAGATGACGGACGAATAGTTTCCGTAACAGCCTGTGCTCCGGAAGAATGTGACGAGGGCTTTTTGATGCCTGGGTTGATTGATGCCCACACCCATATGGAAACGATGAAACAGGTGGAGAGTATGTTGAAAAATGGTATTACAGCCACTTGTGATGTGGTGGGTTCACAGACACTTATAGATTCATCAAAGCAGCTCAGGATTATCAGCTCCGCTGGAATGATCATGGGAATGGCAATGAACCCAAAGAGAATAGTGGCGAGGTACAAGGATGCCGGAGCAAAGTATATCAAGGTGCTTCTGTTTAACCCGCTTTCGGTTGGGAAAACGGCACTTCGAGGAATTGTAAAGGCTGCGCATGAGCATAACCTTAAGGTAGTTGTTCACGCCACTCAGATTGCCACAGTCCGGCAAGCGGTGGATGCCGGAGCAGACATTCTGCTTCATACTCCCATGAAAGAGAAATATCCTGAGGCACTTGCTGAAGCAATCGCAGAGAAAGGAATCTCGGTTGCTCCTACACTGGTTATGATGGAAACCTTTTCAGGAAGCAGAAGGAATGGCTATCGACCGGAACATTATAAAAATGCGGAAAAAGCTGTAAATCTCCTTTGCAAAAGCGGAGTGAGGATACTTTCCGGAACCGACGCTAATTCAGGCTCCTTTGCTCCGGAAGTAGTATTTGGATCTTCCATGCACAGAGAGATGGAACTTCT
>CAJOPP010000214.1 GCA_905236365.1 uncultured Lachnospiraceae bacterium | reverse complement strand
TATATTGGAGTTCCGGCAAAGAAAGTCAAGTGAATAAAAGATGAAGAAGATTTGCTTTATTACAACGGTCTCACTGACACTTGATATGTTTGTTGTGGAGACAGCAAAATATATACATGATAATACTGACTGGGATATCACTTTTATTTGCAATAATGATGAAGACTTTGCAAGCCGTTTACCGAACTTCATCCATTTTCATCCTATTTCGATGGAACGGGGAGTAAGTATTGCTGGTGTTAAGGCTATGCTTGAAATGAGAAAATTCTTCAAGAAACAAAAATTTGATATGATTCAATACTCAACGCCCAATGCGTCACTATATGCCTCAATTGCAGGAAAACTTGCAAAGGTTCCCGTTCGTCTTTATTGCCAATGGGGAATAGCATACGTAGGATTTGAAGGAATTAAGAGAAAAATATTTAAGGCTATCGAAAAAACGGTTTGTAGACTTTCAACTTGGATTGAGCCGGATAGTAAGAGCAATCTCTCGTTTTCTCATGCTGAGGGTTTATACCCTACAAGTATTGGCTCAGTGATTGGTAGTGGTAGCGCCTGTGGTGTTGATTTTAAAAAATTTAATATAGAATTCAAGAATAAATACAGAGAAACAGTAAGAGGTAATTATAGACTACCTAATGAATCGTTTGTTTTTGGATACGTTGGAAGAATAACCAAAGATAAGGGTATTAATGAACTGCTTTCAGCATTTAAAACTATAAGCGCAGAGAATAGCAATACTTTTCTTATGTTAGTAGGCCCTGATGAGGAAGATGACACAGTAGATAATGAATTGATTAAGTGGGCAAAGGAGTCAGAGCAGGTCATCTTTGTTGGGTTTACCCGAGTTGTAGAGCAATACTTATCAGCGATGGATTGTTTTGTCCTTCCAAGCTATAGAGAAGGCTTTGGAATGGGTGTTGTAGAAGCGGAAGCAATGGGCGTTCCGGTAATTATAACGAATATCCCGGGACCAATTGACGCTATGGTGCAAAATAGAACCGGCGAGATTGTGGAGAAAAAAGATGCTGCGGGACTGACAGCGGCAATGAATAAGCTGTTAAAGGACAGAGATCTGTGTGAAAAGTATGGAAATGCAGGCATAGACCATGCTTACAACAATTTTGAGCGGGTAAAGTTATTTGAGAAAATATTGGATGACAGAATAAGTATGATGAAGTAACGGATGTCATCAGTGCCTGCGAGAGTTTTAATTATTGTGCGAATCTATAACTGCAAAGAGATCTTATCGGAGGCTATGGATTTTTTTCTAACCGGAAACGAGAAAAAGAGAAATAACACTATAATACATAGCGAAAACATCTGCCAGACTTGAGGTATCGATTCCCCGGTTAGAGGAAATGAGTTTGAAGATTTATCAAGGCAGGAACGGAACCATGTAGATTGGTTCTGGCAGTTTTTTGATGAAGTTAAGTATGTAGCAGTAAAAACGTCAAGTTACTGGCGTGTGTTAAAAAAGAAAGGAGGACATGAGTTCGTAATCGAAATCGACGAAAAACTCATACTCTTAGATGAAAATACTGGTGATCACTGACGTTCTGTGGAGAACAGACAATGGGGTGGGAAATTCCTACTCAAATATTTTTTCAAATCTTCAGAATGTTGAAATCAGGAATATTTGTTGCCAAGAAGGATCTTCTGATAACACAATATCAAGCGGATGTTTTCAGATTGGTGAAGCAAGACTCATTAAAAATCTGCTAAACAAAAATTACCCGGCCGGAGTAGAAGAGAAAAGGGAGGAAAATCCTATTGATGAGCAAATAGGTTCCAAAAACTCGTTTATTTCTTTTCTTGTCAGATCAAGGTTGCAAATTTTACTGTGGATAAGAGAAGTAATTTGGAAAATCGGCAGGTGGAAAAGCCCTGAACTGCGAGAGTTTGTTGATGAATTCCAACCTGACATTATTTTTGCACAATTACAAGATAAAATTTATTTGAATAACTTGATTATGTACGTACAAGATTATCTCAAGAAACCGCTTGTTGTTTATTCATGGGATGACGTATATTCATTGAGACAGTTTTCATTATCACCTTTATTTTGGATTAACAGGCTGCTCCAACGTGCACCTATTCGGTCGCTAATGAAGAAAACTTCCTTATTGTACACGATTTCAGAGGAGCAAAAAGAAGAGTATCGTAAGTCACTTGGAATTGATACGGAATTGCTGTATAAGGGTATGATCCTGAACGAGATGCCCCAAATAAATTCTGAATTGAGTTCCAAATGCATTCAGATGCTGTACACCGGAAATTTATACAGTGGAAGATATCAGACTATTCAATCTATTTGTAAAGTCATAAATAAAATAAATTCTGACGGAGTTCGAATTCAATTACATATTTATTCAGGTACGAATCTATCAGAGAGACAAAAGAAGCAATTATGTATAGGAAAATCTTCTTTTTACGAGGGAAGTATCTCTGCAAAAGAAGTGGTCGAAAAGCAAAAAGAAGCCGATGTGCTGCTGCATATTGAGCCAAAGTCCCTGAAGGGGCGGTTATTATGCAGGCT
>CAJOPP010000213.1 GCA_905236365.1 uncultured Lachnospiraceae bacterium | reverse complement strand
CGGTTCCACAATTCCGGAAAGAACCCCGTATAAAAATGTCTTCTTTTTGGGAATACCTTCCGCCCGAAGCGGCATGGATACAATCGCACCTTCTGGAAAATTCTGAATTGCAATTCCTATAGAAAGAGCAAATGCACCCATCACGCTAATCTGCGTATTCCCATACATCCATCCCGCATACACAACTCCCACTGCCATTCCCTCAGGAATGTTATGAAGTGTTACTGCAAGGACAAGCTTGGTTGGTTTTTTTAATCCGACATTCGGTCCCTCCTCGTTGTGATCCATGTGCATATGTGGTGTAATAACGTCCAAAACCAATAAAAACAGCATTCCGATCAAAAATCCAATGGTCGAAGGAACAAATGCAAGACGTCCCATATTTTCATTCTGTTCGAGTGCCGGCTGCAGTAAACTGAAAAAGGATGCCGCCACCATGATTCCGGCAGCAAATCCCGTCAGTGCGCGCTCCAATCGTTCGCTCATCTGATTTTTTAAGAAAAATACACATGCCGCTCCCAAACTTGTTCCGAGAAATGGAAGCAGTATTCCTCCCGCAATATCAAACCACATATATGTAACTCTCCTTTCATATCAAACACTATTTAAGTCTGTAACAAAAGACTGCTGTCACAAAGCACTTTATCCATTCATAATCACTTTATGACCTTTCGACCTCACTATCATTTTTCTCAAGTTAGGCTTGTCTTACCACAACAAGTATAATACAGGAAATAATATTTTACAATACTAAACCACCGAGATTACAAAAGCTATGTTACGTTCAAAGGGAACGAGAGTGTGTTTTTTGTAGAATTTGTTGCCCCCTTCATTCGACTGACCACTGAACATTAACAACCGTTATAAAATGTTACAATATTAATACAAAATAAGCAAAAAATATATTTATTCTTTCCCAACAATCATGCTATAATATTATTACATGTAGGCATTCTGCCTAACATCAGTAAAATCGTAAAAGGAGACGCTATTAATGATTTGGAATGAAGCAAGAGAATGTATGAGCAGGGATGAACTAAACAATCTGCAAAGTGCCAGACTGAGAAAGGTGCTGAACCGCGTTTATCACAACGTGGAACCCTACCGCAAACGGATGCAGGAAGCCGGATTGGAACCGGGGGATATCGGTGGAATTGAAGACATATCCAAACTCCCCTTTACCACAAAGGATGATTTACGGGACAACTATCCATTTGGATTGTTTGCAGTTCCGATGAGCGAGATCATCCGAATTCACGCCTCATCCGGAACTACCGGTAAAGCAACGGTTGTAGGTTATACCAGAAAGGACATTGATGTATGGTCTGAATGTGTGGCAAGGTGCTGTGCGATGGCCGGACTCGGCCGCAACGATATCATTCAGGTCGCATATGGATATGGACTCTTTACCGGAGGACTCGGCGGTCATTACGGTGCGGAACATTTAGGTGCAACAGTCGTTCCTATGTCTACAGGGAACACACAAAAATTAATTGACATGATGGTTGACTTTGGAGCAACCGGACTTATGTGTACTCCATCATATCTGATGCATATTGCTGAAGTAATCGAAGAGCAGGGATTACGAGATAAGATCAAATTAAAGGCCACTCTAAATGGTGCTGAGCCTTGGACCGAAAACATGCGCAAACAAATTGAAGAGCGGCTTGGAATTGAAGCCCATGACATCTACGGATTATCCGAAATCATGGGACCGGGTGTTGCAACAGACTGTCATTTCCATAAAGGATTACATATTTTTGAGGATCATTTTTATCCTGAAATCGTAGATCCGAAAACCTTGGAACCGCTGCCGGACGGCGAAACCGGAGAACTGGTCATCACCACATTGACCAAAGAGGGAATTCCTCTGATCCGTTACCGAACAAAAGATCTGACCAGCATTACCCATGAGAGATGTGAATGTGGACGAACAACTGCAAGAATCAGTCGATTTACCGGCCGGTCCGATGATATGCTGATTATCCGTGGTGTCAATGTTTTCCCGAGCCAGATTGAGACAGCACTGCTCACCGTTGACGGAATCACACCAAACTATCAGATCATCGTAGATCGTGTCAACCATCAGGATACTCTTGCCATTTTAGTGGAAGTGGAGGAACGTTTCTTCTCTGATGAGATAAAAGAACTGGAGAATCTTCAAAAGAAAATTGAGCATGCGGTTCATCAGACCATAGGGTTGCATGCCAAGATCAAACTGGTAGAACCAAAGACCATCGAACGAAGTATGGGAAAAGCAGTCCGTGTTGTTGATAAACGCAAACTTGACTAATGTGCCAGAGCGTTAATCGCAGGCAAGTATTTTGTCTTGCATAATCCAACCGAAATATCCTGCGTAAAACATATATCTAATTCAGTTGAGTTATACCAAACAGCGTTTCTTAACTAATTGACACCTTCGCTTGTCTAATTTTTTCATACGCTGCGTTGTCGTCGAGTTCCATAGCCCACTATGTGTCTCTCCTCCGCCTCGTATACGAAAAATTATCCTTTGCGAATGTATCTGTTCAGTTCTGCTGAATAGATACCCGTTATTTAGTTTACGCTATACTGGTTATTTAGAAAACGCCATACTGATTATACCTTTAATGAAAGAGAGGGATTTATAATGTTCATAAAACAATTGTCTGTATTTATTGAAAATCGATCCGGTCGTTTAGAGCAGGTCACACATATACTCAAGGAAAATAATATTAATATTATATCCATTTCCCTTGCAGATACCAGTGACTATGGTCTGTTACGGCTAATCTTATCTGATCCGGATAAAGCCATTACCATTTTGAAGGAACATAACTTTTCCGCAACCATCACCAATGTGATTGCAGTAAAATTCACCCATCATGTCGGACAACTAAGCGAACTTTTGACAATTTTTTCTAATGCCAATGTCGACATTGAATATATGTATAGTCTCACATCCGGTAAGAATAATGCTTCTATCGTATTTAAAACCAATAGCCAGCAAAAAGCACTCGATACGATTTCAGAATCTTCTTTCGAGCTGCTTTCGCCAGAAGAAGCATATAAGCTATGG
>CAJOPP010000212.1 GCA_905236365.1 uncultured Lachnospiraceae bacterium | reverse complement strand
ATTTGTCATATTTTTCATCATGGTGAGTCTAAATTTATCGTTACTAACAATATTCACTTTCTGCTCCTCCAACATCCTAGATACATTCTTTATACAACAATCCCTGATACGCTTTGCCTTCAAATAAAATTGATGGAGCGATTGCAACAGGTTGTCTTCTCAGTGTTTTTTCCAAACCATGAATACTAATTTCTTCTGCAAGAAAACATAATAATTTCCCTGATGGATTTCCCACACTCTGACAGACAATCTCATGGAAACACACATTCTTTTGCGATTTGCAAACAAGCACCTTCTCATATTGGAGCTGTCCTTTTTTCTTATATATTTCTACTATTTCCTTTTCTTCCTCCGTCATAAAACTTGTAGCAAGCTTCTCTCCAAGTACAATAACCGGTTTACAGAACAACGGATCCCAAAGCATATTTCCGGTGTCTAAATACACATAATCCACCACTTGTTTTTCTCCCTGTCTGATTTTCATCAGATACAACGTCTTCTCCCTCTGCATGTTTTTTTTCATAAAAAAAATTAAGAAAAAAAATCCGATGCCGCTTCCCAAAAAAAGCAGCAGCCATGCAGAAATACGAATTGCTGTCATCCCTGTCAAACATCTCAAACAGTTCATAATGCCTCCCAGCAAAAATAGAAATACAGTCAATACTAACCATTTTCTGAATAAACTCCCATTTTTTCTGCCATAAGAGATTGCAACTGTTCCCATACTGATTATGGTAAACATAACAAAGCCCGTTATTCCTTGCAGGCAGGAAGGATACATTAAAAAAGGAAGCAGCATAGCTGCACCAAAAGATGCTCCTGCCATCAATCTCACTATCTTCATTTTTTGTTTTAGTATAATACCTGTCATTACTAAAATAAAAAGATCCGCTATAAAATTAATGAAAAATACAACATCCAGATATATCGTTACCTGCAATACGTCCCTCCTGATTCTTTACTACAAAGTATAGTTTGTCTTTGCATCAAATAACGTCGAAATTGCACTCCTACTTTCGCACTCAAAAAAAGATACCAGATAAGCTATCCCTTATCTGGTATCTTTATGTATCGGTATCAAAATAATTCAATTATCTTCTCTTTAAAAATTCAGGAATCTTAATAGTTCCATCTGCATCCTGTTTTGGCGGTTGCGGTCTGGCCGTTGTAACAGGAGTACCACCAGTTCCTGAAGTATTCTGATTGCCATTCAGGAAAGAAGGTTTTGTTGTCTGCTTTGGCTGTGGAGTTACCACTGGTTGCCCACCGTATGTTGGTGCATTCTGCCCTGCATTAAATCCACTCTGCACATTCTCCTGAGCAGATGTCGTCTGTCCTGCCCGATAAGCCGGCTGAGTAGTCTGTTGCAACGAACTCTGATAGCCCGACTGAGCAGTTTGCTGCGACTGACTTTGAAATGCCGACGGAGCAGTTTGCTGTGGCTGACTTTGAAATGCCGACGGAGCAGTTTGCTGTACCGAATTTTGATACGTTGACTGAACCGATGATGTCGGTTGTGAAACAGAGGATGTTACCGAAGTCTGCTGTGCAACAGGTGTAGATGCCGGTCTTGCAAATGTACTAGTATTGGCAGCCTGTCCAAACGTTCCATAACCGCTCTTTTTCGCAGCAGCCTGTTCGATACCGGTAGCGATGATCGTTATACTCACTTCATCACCCAATGTATCATTATCTACGGTACCAAAAATAATATTCACTTCATCACCAGCAGCCTCTGTCAAATAATTAACTGCATCATATGCTTCAATCATGCCAATATTACCAGCAAAGTTGATAATAATATCTGTGGCTCCGGAAACTGTTGTCTCTAATAACGGAGATTCCATAGCCTGCTTAATTGCCTCCACTGCCTTATCCTCTCCACTTCCGCGGCCAATACCAATGTGTGCAATTCCCTTATCACGCATAACTGACTGAATATCTGCAAAATCTAAATTAATAATGCCAGGACTCTGAATCAAATCAGTAACACCTTGAACACCTTGCTGTAATACTTCATCTGCTTTCTTAAGAGCATCCGGAATCGTTGTTCTCTTATCACAAATCTGCAATAACTTATCATTCGGAACTACAATTAATGTATCTACATTCTCTTTTAAACGATCAATTCCCGCAAGTGCATTGTTCATACGCGGCTTACCTTCAAAAGAAAAAGGTTTGGTAACAACACCTACTGTTAAGATGCCAAGATTTCTGGAAATCTCTGCTACAACCGGTGCTGCACCGGTTCCTGTTCCGCCACCCATACCACAAGTAACGAATACCATATCTGCATCCTTCACCAACTCTGTAATCTCTTCTCTATTCTCTTCAATAGCAGCTGCTCCAACTTCAGGCTTAGCACCTGCTCCAAGTCCTTTTGTCAATTTCTCTCCAATCTGAATCTTGGTAGGTGCTTTTGACGTTGCCAATACTTGCTTATCTGTATTGATGGCGATTAATTCCACTCCGTTAATATTCTCATCCACCATTCTGTTGACCGCATTATTACCAGCTCCACCGACTCCAATGACTAAAATCTTAGCTGGTCCTTTTTCTTCGAATGTTTTTATTTCAAGCAAGGTAGTGTCCTCCTTATATATTTTTTCTTAGTAATCTTTAAACATACATTTATATAATACTTTGTTTTATCAAAATAATCAACCCTATATTTTATGAATATTTTCATAATGTGCCTTAAAAATTCAGCACTTTTACACTATTTTACCATTTTTTCAATTATTTTGTATCTTTATCTTCCTTAAAGGATGCTTTTCCGGAAGATGTATCAAAATCTTTCATATCTAACGTTCCTTTCTTTCCCTCCAATCCATCTAAAATTTTATTGAGATCGATTAGTTGTTCCTCCAGATTGGAACCATCCCCCAACTCAATCTTAATGCTCTGATAACCCATTAAGATCTCACCCTCAGATGTAAACCGAATTGAATCTATCTTCAAGTCATATTTATTGATCAACTGCGTCAGTTTCAAAATCATTTTAAAACGGGTTTTATCTTCAATCGGAAGTTTTTCATGTAACTCCATACTGCTAAAATTCATACCGGTTATGCACGGCGCATCTTCTAACTTACGCTGCGAGATTTCCAAGACATATCCATCCTGATCGAAATATACATATTCATTCATATATTCCACGCAACCTGCCATTACTTTTTCATAGACTGTTACCGATATCTCATGTGCATTTACATATTCGATATCTAGTTTTGCAATAAATGGAATATTGTCATTGGAATGAATCTTATTACGAAACATCAGCAGAATTGTATTGTCAATGTATCCATCCGCTAACACATATTCTTTAATCTGTTCGTCAGAATAATACTTGTTTCCCGTCACTTTCATCGTATCTATATGAAATCCGGTAAATAAGATTACAATGAAAATAATCAGCAACACTACAATTACAGCTACTGCAATATTCTTTCTTTTTGGTTTAAATTGAATTACATTATCCTGTCTTTCACTCATATTCTATCCCTATACATAAGTAATATCAACGCCCACACCCTGTAAATCTTTTACGATATCCTCATATCCACGCTGAATATAGCCAATATCTGTTATTGTTGTATAACCCTTACACAATAATCCTGCAACCACTAATGCAGCTCCCTGTCGTAAATCAGTCGCTTTCACAGTATGTCCTTGTAGTTCAATACCGCCTTGTATCATCGCCTCTTGTTCCCGAATCCGAATCTTTGCATTCAGTTTTTTCAATTCTTTGACGATTCCCAAACGATTTTCAAAAATCTTCTCTGTCAAGCTGCTTTCTCCATCTGCTTTTAACAGGACAGCCAATAATACCGGTTGTAAATCAGTGGGAAATTCCGGATAAATTCCAGTCTCGAACTCCCCTGCTTTTACCTTTCCCATAGACTGAACGGACAAATAGTTATCCATTTTGATCACATTCACTCCCAGCCTTTCCACCACATCAATGACATTCTTTAAGTACCGAACATCCTCAATCCCAAGCAATTTGATTTCACTCGGAAGTGCTGCCGCCATTAGAAGATAAGTGCCCGCTACAATCCTATCGAATACATTACAATAATCACTCGATGTTAACACTCCTGTACCCTTGATAACCAAAACGTCAGTACCAACGCCTTCAATCAATACTCCCATAGAAATCAGATAATTGCACAATTCCATAATTTCCGGTTCCTTTGCCGCTCCCCGAAGAATTGTTCTGCCTTTTGCACCGACTGCTGCTAAAATCATATTCTCAGTTGCACCTACACTCGGAAAACGTAAATGATATTCACAACCTTGCAAATAGAAGCTTTTACAACTTAAAACATCCTTATGTAAATTCACATCCACATTCATTTTCACAAGACCTTCCAAATGAATATCAATGGGGCGCAGACCAATTGCACATCCGCCCGGCATACCCAATTCTGCTTTCTGCCATCTTGCAAGCATAGGTCCCAATAATAATATAGAGGAACGAAGCTTTCCCGTTAAAAAAGCAGGCAATGGTGCATAAGCAGCTCCCGTTGTATCAACAGTCAAAACATGATTTTCCAGCTTTGTCGTAACATGCAGACACTCTAACAACTGCCTCATCACCTGCACATCTTCAATTTCAGGACAATTATAAATAACGGATACTCCGGAAGCAAGCAATGTTGCTGCCATAATTGGAAGAATCGTATTTTTGGATCCCTGAATTTCAATTGTTCCTTTTAATTCACTTGTTTCTTTCACACTAATTGCTTTCATGGAATTCACATCCAGCTCCTGCCATATATCTTATCATATGCAGGATAAAAGCACTTTGTGATAACAAATTATGCCTACCATAAAGCCATAACAAACAATCGCAAAATGTAGCAAACCGACTATTATTTTAATATTCCTTCGGAACCCGCAGTTTGCTCGCCACTGATAAGACCAAACCCATCTCTACCAACAGAAAAAATATGGCCGTTCCACCATAGCTAATAAACGGAAGTGGAACTCCTGTCGGCGGAAAAGTATTGGTAACAACAGCAATATTAACACTTACCTGAACTGCAATATGGGTAATTACCCCTACAACAATCAGTGCCCCATATAAATCCGGTGCACTGATTGCAATCATCACACATCTCCAAATCAGTAGTAAAAAGATGGCGATCACACAAGCAGCCCCAAATAAACCAAGTTCCTCACAAATGACAGAGAAAATCATATCATTATGAGACTCTGGTATAAATCCCAGTTTTTGAATACTCTGTCCTAATCCTTTTCCAAAAATGCCGCCGGAACCAATCGCATATAATGCCTGCAGAGTCTGATACCCTTTCTCATATTGTTCGGGATGACGCCACACTTTAAGTCGTTCCAGCCGGTATGATGCCAGCAATAGGAAAATCCCCATAAAACCAGCAACTGCAATTGCCAAAATAATAAATTGCTTCACTTTCGGACTGGTTACAAATATGATCATAAATATAATCGCTGCACAGATAATTCCGGTACTCAGGTTTTCTTTTGCAATCAATCCTACCGCAACCAACGGCCACATTGCAATTCTTGCAAGCACCTTCCAATCACCGATTCTGGCCGACCAACTGGTTGCCATATGGGCTGTATATAATATGATCACAATCTTTGCCACTTCCGAAGGCTGAAACTGCACCGGACCAATCTTAATCCATCTGGTCGCACCATGGGAAGCCGTTCCTATAATCAATACAATCACTAACAAAACGAGAATAATGAACATCATTGCTTTTGAAAATATTTTCCAGAAATGATAATCAATTCTGGCAATCACAAGCATTGCAATAATACCTCCGGCTACAAAAATCGCCTGTCGTTTCAAATAAAAAGCCGGATCTCCCTCATTCAATTCACCGGTATAAGAACTGGTACTGTATACCATAATCAATCCAAAAGCTACTAAAAATAAAACGATAAACAACAGAGCATAATCATAATAACTATTTTTTGCTACCGCAGAATCCTTTTTTTGTTTTCTTTGGCGAACTGTTTTTCTTGGCCGTCTTTTTGCCATATGTTACACTCCTAACTCATTCACATACTCTTTAAACAGATTACCACGCTGCTCATAACTTTTAAACATATCCCAACTTGCACAGGCTGGCGATAATAGTACTGCATCTCCCGGCTTTGCCGTTTGTGCACTTACCGCAACTGCTTCCTTAAGATCTTTTACAAACACCACATCGGTAAACCCATATTTTGCTGCTGTATTTGCAATCTCTTCTGCAGTTTCACCCAATAGCACCAGTTTTTTTACTTTGCCATCAAATGCTTTGATCCAATCATCAAACGGCACCTTTTTATCCAGACCGCCACCAATCAAAACTGTTTTCCGATTCATAGCCTGAATCCCCTTCACCGCAGCATCCGGATTAGTTCCTTTTGAATCATTATAGTAAGCCACTCCATTGACCTCTTTGACAAATTCAATTCGATGTTCCACTCCTTTAAATTCTTTCATCGTCTTGATAATGATATCGAGAGGAATTCCCATATAATATGCGATTCCAAATCCAGCCATATAATTTTCAACATTATGACCGCCCAATAAGATGAGATCGTTACAATCCACTACTTTGGTTTCTTGACCATTCTCCCGCAATACAATAGTATCACCATTCAGACAAATTCCCTCTTCAAGATTATGTAAACGGCTAAAATAAATCACACGAGCTTTTACCCGTTCATCCTTTTCCATTTTTTTTGTGATTGCGTCATCATAATTCAAAATCAGATAATCATCCTCTGTCTGGTTTCTGCAAATATCTAATTTGATTGAAGCATAGTTTGTCATAGTATAATGACGATTCAAATGATCCGGTGTCACGTTCAGAACCGCACTGACATGCGGATGAAAATCTACAATTGTTTCTAACTGAAAAGATGAAACTTCCGCAACCGTATAAGAATCCTGGTTCATTTGAAGAGCCACTTCTGTATACGGTATTCCAATATTGCCTACCGTAAAGCTATTCTTTGTGTAATTATCAAAAATTTCCCCAACAAGAGACGTTGTGGTAGTTTTCCCATTTGTTCCTGTTATAGCGGCAAGTTTTCCATCACCAACCCGATAAGCCAGCTCAATCTCACTCCATATTGGAATATTCTGGCTCTTCACCATAGTCGCAATTTTCGAATCAGTTGGCACGCCCGGACTGATAACTGCCAGTTCAATCTCTGACAGTATTGTCTCATTTATTTCACCCAACACAACACTGATACCCGTCTGATCCTCAAACTGGTTCAGTAACTCTTCTATATTCAAATCAACTTTATCATCATATAGTACAATTTCTGCACCTTTTTCCAGCAATAATTTTCCTGCATTTATACCGCTTTTTCCAGTACCAATAACTAATATCTTTTTATGAAAATCCATATTTTCCTCCATTCTTATTGATAAATAAACATAACAGCCATCATCTTAAAGTGCCACAAGACCAATTAGGCAAAGAATCGTTGTTACAATTGAAAAAATAGAAACAACTTTGGTTTCCGGCCATCCAGAAAGTTCAAAGTGATGATGAATAGGTGCCATTTTAAACACTCGCTTTCCGGTTTTCTTAAAATAAAGTACCTGAATAATAACAGATACCACCTCTAGAAAATAAATGAAGCCTACAATTACAATATAAATCGGCATTTTTAGCATAAATGCAGTTGCCGAAATAAGCCCACCCAATGCAAGAGATCCGGTATCGCCCATAAATACTTTTGCCGGATAGACATTATATACCAAAAATCCAAGTAGTGCCCCAACTGCCGCACAAGTAATCGGTTCTAATCCAGATGAAGTTCCGATTGCTACAACCGTAAAAAAAGTAGCCGTCAGAACAGTAACCGAAGACAGTAATCCATCCAATCCATCTGTAAAATTTGTACCATTTACCGTTCCGATTACTACAAAAAATAAAAATGGATAATACCAAAAGCCAAGATTCCACTCTGCTCCGTTAGTAAACGGTATAACAACCGATGTACCAGTTTCCGTATAATTTGCCAGATAATAGGCAAAAATTGCAGTAATCAAAAACTGTCCTATCATCTTCTGCCATGCACGAAGTCCCATAGAGCGTTTCATTACAACTTTGATATAATCATCCAGAAAACCAACAAGCCCAAATCCCAACGTAACAAACAATACTGGCAGAATATTAGGATTACTTTTTATATAAAACAAGGAAGTAATCACAATACTGCAAAGAATAATCAAGCCACCCATGGTTGGTGTTCCTGATTTTTTCAAATGAGATTCCGGTCCATCATCTCTTACAAACTGTCCAAACTTCAGTTTTTTCAAAAACGGAATTAACACCGGGCACAAAACCACGCTAATACAAAACGCAGTTAATATTGGCAATAATACTTTAAAATCAAATTCCATAGTCTTTCCTACCCTTTAGTAATTATATTTTGTTGTTTAAAGAAATGTTCTTTCAAAACAATTATTACTGTGCAAAAATAAACATACTGTCATAGTATAATTCTTTTTTCTTATTTTATCAACCTTCTTCTGCAATTATTCTACCGTATCTTCAAAATCAACTGCAATAGCAGATTTTTTCAAATCTTCTTCTGTGAAATCCGCTTCAATACCGATATATGGCAAAATATTGGAAAACATTTCTGACATAACCGGTGCAGCAATAGTTCCCCCATAATATATTCCCACCGGTTCATCAATCATAATAATCCCAATGATCTTGGGATTATCCGCCGGAGCAAATCCTAAAAAAGAAGAGATATATTTTCCATTTCCCCTTGGTAACTTTTCAGAAGTTGCCGTTTTCCCGCCAACGCGGTAACCAGCCACCTGTCCCTTACTACCAGAACCTTCTGCCACAACGGCTTCCAATAATTCTTTCATCATATCTGAAGTCGATTCTTCAATCACATGCTCTTTTTCCGGATAAGAGAATGTTTTTATTTTTTCCCCATCTTTATCCGTTGTATACATTCCAAAGTGCGGCGTCACCAGCGTTCCACCATTAACTACCGCACTGGCAGCCCGAAGGAGTTGCATTGGTGTGATTTGAAATGACTGTCCAAAGCTCATAGTAGCAAGTTCCACCGCCTGTACATTTTCTTCTCTATGCATAATTGAGGTTGCCTCTCCCGGAAGATCCACACCCGTCTTTTCAAAAAGTCCTAATTTTCTGTAATTTTTATACATATTAGAAACGCCAACTCTGGCTCCAACATCCATAAATACCGGATTACAGGAATTCATAAGTCCCTCCCGAAAAGTCTCTATCCCATGTCCTGCCACTTTATGACATCTTATTTTCCGATCCTCCACTACCCGGAATCCCGGGCAGGAAAATGTATCCGTTAAATGAACAACTCCCTCCTCCAAAGCAGCCGTTGCTGTAACCAGCTTAAAGGTGGAACCCGGTTCATAGGTATCATTGATACAGAAATTCCGCCACTGATTATTTAGTGCATCTTGCTTATCCTGTCCATTCAATTTCTTTTCTTCTTCTCGTGATGTTCCTTCTAAGTTGACACTCTGCACAACCTCCGTATCTGAACCAGGAGAAGATTTCACATATAGATTTTCCACATCAACCAAAGTATAAGGCTCATTTAGATTGTATTCTGGTACATTTACCATCGCATAAATTTCTCCGTTTTGCGGATTCATCATTACAACGGATACTCTTTTTGCCTGTTTTGCCTTTAACACTTTTGTTGCTGCCTGTTCTGCATATTTTTGTATATTTACATCCATTGATATATATAAATTGTTACCGGCAATCGGTTCCAATCTACTTTCTGCTTCATTTTCTATCTCAATTCCATGAGCGTCTGTCAATGTCAGAATACTACCCGGAGTTCCTGCAAGCATGCTTTCATACATTACTTCCAAGCCGACAATTCCCTGATTATCCGAACCGGTAAAACCTAATACTTTGCTTGCAAGTGAATTATATGGATAAAATCTTTTATAATCCTCATCCACCATTACTCCATCCAAATTCATTTCCCTCAATCGATCCGCCGTTTCTTTCTCAACATTACTTTTTATTTTTTCCCGAATCGTATTCGCTTCCACTTTTTTTCGTACAACAGATTCATCCAATAATAAGACATCACTCAGTGCCTTAATCACCCTTTCTTCCTCTTTGATCTGTGCATGTATAACAGAGATAGAACATACCGGTTTATTTCCCGCAAGTTCAACACCATTTCGATCGTATATATTTCCTCTTTTTGCCTTGATACTTCTTTCTCTTTCATGTAAATTTTCTGCCTTTTTCAAATAATAGTCTGATTTTGCAATCATCAGATAGCCTAATCTTACAACCAAAAGCGCTAATACTAAAATAAACAAGAGTGCTACAACAAATATCTTTTTTCTTGTATAAATTTTCGTCATAACCGCTCCAAAACTGTTCTTTCTTATTAATTTATGGTTTCGAGAGCAAAACTATTCTTTTACTTAATTCATAACTATATTTTCATGTGACATTTTTTGACATCCAAACCATAAATTATATTCAGTATATCGTATTTTATATGAAAGTCAGGCACAGCCTGCTTTTTACAAAGCAGGCTATGCCTATCATTCTGCAACAGATTGTTCTTCCGAACTATCTTCATTTTGATTATCTGTATTTTCCTCTGTAATACCATCCGAATTTTCACCGACAGTATCTGTCGTTCCTTCATTCTGTGACGTTCCATCTGTTTCTCCACTTTCCTGTGCTGTCGTGTTTGTTTCTTCTGCAATCTCCTCAGTGGTCGCGTCCTCTTCACCTGCAAGTTCATCATCCGGTACTTCTCCCTCATAGATTGGTGTTGCCTCCTGATCACCAACATCCGGATCTCCCTTGCTCTCTTCTGTCTCTGTTTGATAAATATTCATATACGGAAGTAATTCCTCAAATATATTATGTGCTATAATAGTTCCCAGTCCGGAGCTTGCCTGATCCTCTACCCAAGGCTCATCCACGGTTACATATACCACAACTTGTGGATTTTCCGCAGGAGCAAATCCTATAAAAGACAACAGATATTTTCCATTGCCTCGCGGAAGTTTTTCTGCAGTACCTGTCTTTCCACCAATCGTATAGCCTTCCACCTTTGCCTTTTGGGCTGTTCCTGCATCAACCACTTCAAATAATGCCTCTCTCAAAGCAGAAGATGTCTCAGACGATATGGTTTTTCTTAAAATAGTCGGTTCAATATTGTTGATAATACCGCCGTTTTCATCTGTAATCTGTTTTACCATATGCGGCTCATAATAATTGCCTCCATTAATTGCAGAACAAAATGCAGTTCCAATCTGCATCATTGTAACAGTAAGTCCTTGTCCAAAAGAAGAGGTTGCAAGTTCCACCGGATTAAGTCTGTCTGACTCATAAATAATTCCACTTGCTTCACCTGCCAGATCCACATTTGTACGTTTTCCAAATCCGAATGTATCCTGATATTTTGCAAAAGTACTCCTTCCTTCTTTTAGGGCTATTTGCATCAACGCAACATTGCAAGAATACATAAGTGACTCTGAAATTGTTACCATACCATGTCCAGCATGATTATGACAGTTGATAACCCTGTCTTCTACCTCATAATTGCCACCACAATAGAATGTTTCATCTCCTAACAATGCACCGTCTTCCAATGCTCCGGCAATCGTAAAGGTCTTATAAGTCGATCCCGGTTCAAATCCATCAGAAATAATGAAATTGCGCCATGCCTTATTGAGACAAATCAATCGAAAATCTTCCGGAAGACTGTTCAGCTTCTCATCGACAGAAACATTTCCGTTTTCCAGAACAGCCTTTAATGAAGACTTTTCTTCCGGAAGCGTTTCTCCATTTTTCACCTCAAAATAATTAATTACTTCCTGATCATTTAAAAGATAATCAATATTCTCATCCTCAAGTAAATAACGAATTGTACTATCTTCATATGGCTCATTCAAATCAAATCTGTTAGAATTAGCCATTGCCAATACTTCTCCTGAATTCGGATCCATAACCAGTGCAGATACATTTCGTGCACCCGTCTCTTTCATAAACTTATTAATTTGCTTTTCTACAATGTTCTGAGCATTTGCATCAATCGTTGAGATGACATTATATCCATTGATTGGTGCCTTTGTCGTACGCTCTAACGTCATATCTTCTGTCAGATAGCCATACTCTCTTCCATTAACACCATTCAACTCTGTATTGTAATAGCCTTCAATTCCCCCTTGTCCAACATTGCCGCCAACAACAAATCCAATCGCCTGGCACGCAAGGTTGCCATGAGGATAATAACGCTTATACTCATTCTCAAACCAGACTCCTTTCACATCTTTTCCGTCTTCTGATGCTACAAATTCCTTGAAAGGTGCAATCTCATCATATGTTAATTTTTTCAGCATCTTCTTATACAAAGAAGTCTCATTCTTTAACGCCTTATTAATTTCCTCTTCTGTTAGTGAAAAAAACTGAGTCAATGCACTGACTGTTGCCGCCTTTACCGTATCATTTTGAAGTACATTTTTCGGTTCCATAATCAGATTATACACTTTTTCACTCGTTGCCAACTGTGTCCCGTTTCGATCCAGTATATCGCCCCTCCGGTAGGGGATCTCAATACTGTCATAACTTTGTTGAGCTAATACTATTTTTTCATACTTATTTCCTGATTCTTTATTAATCCAATATACCTTTCCTATCAAGAACAAAAAAAAAGCTGTAATAAAAATCATTATTATAAATAGTTTTTTCTGCATTCTTTCCAGAAAACGTTTTTTCTTTTTTGCCATTTTATCACCTTATTTTATTTTTCAGGTACATCTTTAAACTGTTTTACATAGTCCGGATGACTCGCTTCATACGAAACAACCTGTCCATTTTTCGGATATACCATACCAAGCTCATTAACCGCCACGTCATAGACCTTTGTAAGATCTACTGAACTTTCCAGTCGCTTGCTTGTCTCATCATTTTCATCTTTTAACGCATTCAATTGTCTTTCTTTCGAAGCAACCTGTTTTCTTTGTTCTGTCACAGTAGCCTGTAATGTCAGCATATTGATGCAAAACACAAACAAAAGCGTTGTTGCTGTTACCAATGCTACTGTATATCGCAAATCAAATGCTTTCGCACGTCTTGAATTATTTGCAATTTTAGGGTTAACCGGACGTTCTATTCTCTCCTTACGTTCTGGTCGTTCTACTCTTTGTGGTGCCGTATTCAGTTTTCTTGCAGTATTGCCTTCAATGTAATAACTTCTCTGATCATTTCTTGCCAATTCTCTCATACCCCTTTTCTAAATACGTCTTATCATTTCGTATTTTTTTAATTTATCACCAATACCAATTATGCTTTTTCAAAAATGCGAAGCTTTGCACTCTTGCTTCTTCGATTCTCCGAAAGTTCTTCTTCCGATGGAAGAATTGGCTTTCTTGTAACTACTTTTCCCTTCGGTATCTTACCACAGACACATAAAGGAAAGTCGGGAGGGCATGTACAAGGATTCTCATTGGTCTTAAAAATCCTCTTTACAATCCGATCTTCTAACGAATGGAACGTAATGATGCAAATTCGGCCCTCGGGCTTTAACAGGTCTATTAATTGGTCGATGGATTGTTCCAGAATGGTCAGTTCATGGTTACATTCAATCCGAATAGCCTGATAAGTTCTTTTCGAGGGGTGCCCTCCTGCAGACCTTGCTCTAATTGGTATAGCAGCCTTTATAATGTCATTAAGCTCCGTTGTGGTCTCAATGACTTTCTTTTGTCTTGCCATGCAGATATGCTTGGCAATATTTTTGGCAAACTTTTCTTCGCCATAATCACGAATAACTCGAAAAAGTTCCATTTCCGAATATTCATTCACTATATCTTTAGCAGTAATTTCCTGCCTCTGATCCATTCTCATGTCAAGAGGTGCTTCCTCTCTGTATGTAAAGCCTCGTTCCGGTGTATCTAACTGGTAAGAGGATACCCCCAGGTCAAGAACAATGCCATCAACACCGTCAATTCCCAGTTCGTTTAGCACTTGAGGGATTTTTTCGTAATTATTTCTTACAATATCAATCTTTACCTTGCCTTGATAAGCTGATAATCTT
>CAJOPP010000211.1 GCA_905236365.1 uncultured Lachnospiraceae bacterium | reverse complement strand
GGATTTCAGCGCGGCGATTTAGTAAGCGGCCAGATTTCTGATGATTACGAAGAAGGGCTTTTATATGCCTGGACTAGTGAGAATGCAACCTGTTCTCATAATGTAGGAACTGCCGGTGTTCCGTTTGAGCCTGGTGAACAGACTTACCCTGCAAGCGGTAATGCTAATGCTGCCGGCCTTTTTGATATGAGCGGTAATGTTATTGAGTTCTGCTGGGATTGGTTTGAAGACTATACTTCAGAAAATATTCACGGGCCTAAGGTTGGCTTTGAACGGGTAAGTCGTGGTGGAAGCTGGAGTGAGTATACGATGTTCCTTTACTCCGGCGACCGCTACAGCTATGACCCTAACGAGTGTTATAACTACATGGGCTTCCGCATTTGCTGCTCAGCGCGATAATTTCTTTTCCTGTTTTTTTAATTTTTTAGTTTCCGCTTTTACAGTTTTTTTCTGACTTCTGCTCATTTTTTTTGCTCTGCGAATAGCACTCATTGTTTCGTAATTAAAATTGAGCAGCCAGCTGCAGAGTAAAACCGCAATAAGACACATTATTGTTGCAAGTATTACTGGTATATAGCCCGGCAGGTCCTCGAACGGCAGCTTAAAGTTCATTCCAAAGAAACTTGTTACAAAGGTTGGAGCCATCATTACCAGGTTGATGATTGCAAGTTTTTTCATTACGACGTTCAGGTTGTTTGAGATGATTGAAGAATAGGCATCCATTACGCCAAAGAGAATGTTTGCATAGGTGTCGGCCATTTCAATTGCCTGGCGATTATCGATCGTTACACCTTCTACAAAATCAAGGTCATCTTCATCAAACTTAATAAGGCGGGTACTTTTCATCTTCATAAGGAGCAGTGAGTTACTCTTAAGAGAAGTTGTAAAGTAAACCAGAGATTTTTCCAAACCGAGCATTAAGATAATTTCTTTGTTTTCTACTTCGAGGCGCATTTCGTTCTGAATGCTTGTAGAACGTCTGTTTATTTCCTTAAGGTAACGAAGGAAGTTTAAGTTAGCACGGTTTATGATATGCACGATGAATGATGGAAAGTCATTCAGGCGTACATTTCGTACACGGTTTGCTCCAAAGTCTTTGAGCACCTCGCAGTCTGTCCAGCAGATGGTGATGATTGTTTTTCCCTTGATAAGAATGCCGACCGGTCCTGTAAAATACGGAGTTTCTGCTGATGGGTCATAGAACGGAACGCGGACAATTGTAAGAATGTAGCCGGAATCACCGTCTTCGATTCGTGAAAGTTCATCAGGGTCGAGAATATCGAGGATGTGGTCTTGTTCTATCTGATATTCTTCCTGCAAAAAAGTTGATTCGTCACGGGTAACATTGCGTGCATCTACCCAGAGTGGAAGTTTTGAGTCAATTTCGTCTTTTTTGGTCTTAGTAAACAGGCCGTCTATCTGCTGCCAGTATGTAATCATTTTGAACCTCGTTATTTAAAAACTATTTATGAGGCCTCGCTGATTTTGAAGAAACTAAGAAATTAGAAGTGGTATTTCAGGAGGCTGGATTTTGTGATTAATGAACGTATGGGATAACTCGAACCACTGTCCATATTTGCCTCCTGATTAAAGAATCAATTTATCAAACTGATTTTATTATTTTAATACATTATGCGTTTATTTACAACCTTTTGAAGTCTAAAAAATCTGACTGGCTCCCGCCGTAAAAGTCTGAAGGCTGCTGGTGAGCCTCGCGCTCCGCTTGTAAATTGTGCGAGGCAAATACTGGCAGTATCGGCTCAATGCAACCTTCAGCCTTTTCCTGCTCCGCCTGTCAGATTTTTTGATATAAGACGAAATTTTGTAAATATAACAAAAAATTTATAAAAATCGTCATTTTTTGCTCAAAAAAAATTCCGAAAAAGGCCCGCGAAACCTAATTTATAGGTGGAGGAAAAATAATCTTGAGACGAAGTTTTGCTGTTTTTTGGAATTGCTGGAAAAAGGGTTTGATGATGACCTGTATGGCTGTGTTAGTCTGCCATTTTGCGGTTGCGCAGGCGACTGGCTATAGCTGGGATTTTTCAGACTGTGAGCTCAAAGACATTTTGTTTGCGGTATCCGTGGATACTGGGATTTCGATTGTTCCTGATGACACTGTCAGTGGTAAAGGTGATTTGAAATTTGCAGGCGGTGACTTTGATGCGGCTTTTGAAGCTTTTTTGAAAAGCAACAGACTTTTTGTGCGAAAGGAAGG
>CAJOPP010000210.1 GCA_905236365.1 uncultured Lachnospiraceae bacterium | reverse complement strand
ATAATTGCGTACATACGGTTACCTCCTATTATCATTACTCGCCAAGTTCGGTGGTGTCATAAGACACACTTCTACCTCCTTGTGCGGCACACTCAATTATACTAACAAAAGAATAATCACTTGTCAATTCTTTTTTATTATTTTTTCAATCTACATATGCATTAATTGTTATTTCAGCATTTTCTTATCGCAATATTTCATGAATTGGCTTTCGAACTTTCTTCCTTGTCAGCTCATAAACTCCCAGTTTTGTAATCTCTACAAAATATCCCGGAATCTTGTCTTTCCGAAGACCTTGTTCAATGCAACTAACAATCTGTCTCTGATGCTCTGCATCTTCCATATTGATAAAATCGACCATGATAATTCCTGACAAATTTCGAAGGCGTAGCTGACGTACAATTTCTTTTGCAGCCTCTAGGTTTGTCTCAAAAATATGGGTTTCTTTTTTCTTTTTCCCAATGGATTTTCCGGAATTAACATCAATTACCACCATTGCTTCTGTTGGTTCGATTACGAGAAATCCTCCGGACTTTAGCCAAACTTTTTTATTTAGCAGCTTTCCAATTTCCGTTTCTACGCTGAACATTTTACAGAGTGGATATTCCTGACTGTCATAGAATCTAATATTAGAATACACATTCTTCAATTCCTCATATATTTCAGAAATATCTGTCTTCACTTCATCAATCCGGGAAATGCCATATTCCTCTAATATAGCAAGATACTCTTTCTTTCCTTCCATGATACAGCCTGTTTTTCGCTCATAAGTAGCCTTTTTTACGATTGTATTCATTTTATTGGAAAGTGTTAAATATTCAGATATTATATCCTGATTTTCAGCCTCTTCACAGGCGGTACGAAATATGCAGCCAAATCTCTGTAGTTCTTCATTCTCTAACCCAAGATTTGAATCTGATAATAGTTTCTTTAATTGCTCAATCCGATCCGTATTCTTTATTTTCTTCGATACACCGACAATCCCTTTCATCAGATCTAACGAAACATATTCTCCTGTAAGGTTAATATTTCCTGTTACTCTTGCCTGCTTCATTTTTTGCGATTCCTGTTCTACCTGTACAAGAATCAAATCATTTTCTGCAATGGATGGGAGACCTTTTGGCAATGTTCGATTCAGAATAAGAGCAGGCTTATCATTTAATGGCAGATATCCTACATGATCCTGATCCAGACGGATGAACGCAGACTGGATATTTTTTACCACTTTTTCAACTCTTCCGATATAAATATTTCCAATTCTTAAAGAGGTATCTTCAATGATTGGATGACATTCTGCCAACTTGTCATCCTCGTATATTAATAAAAATTTGGTATTCTTCCATTTTGTTATTACGACCTGATTCATTTTTTTAATGACTCCTTATCATTTTAAGAGTATTTCGTAACTGTTCAGGTAGCATTTCGCATTTACTGCGAGATGCGTACAAAAGTGTATATTTTACGATACGACAGGCATACTGGAATGTGCGTGAGCACCATGCCTGTCGCGTATCTATGATAGCATAGCTGAATAGATACAGTATTGCATAAATACGCAAATTCCATCCATTCTATTACGTAGCGGACGGGCCACTTTCACTCTATCCTTGTCCCACTTTCTAATAGAGAAACCAATTTTCCCTTCTCATTCCGCATGTAAGTCTCAATCCGGTGAATCTGATAATCAAATTTCTTGTATTCGTAACCAATTTCCTTACAAAGTGCTTCCACAACCAATTCCGGTTTCAGATTATATTCGCTACCCGTTGCTAACAGCATATAAATCTGATCTCCATCTGGATAGATCTGATAAATTCCCTTTTTAATATCTTCTACTTTTTCATTCTTCTTTGTCTTACGGAGAACTTCGATTGTCTCCTTTTCCAACAGATGATTCGCAGCTTCTAAGAGCTTTACCTTTCGATCTGCCAGATAAATATCTTCTTCCTTATCTATAATCGTAATATGATAATCTGAAGCCGCCACAATAGACATGGAATTCCTGGCATTATCCGGCAATAAAATCACATCATTCACCATCATGCCCTCTACCATTTGTTCATTGAACCGTCTCACAAATTCATCAGAGGAAACCAGAGAATTAAATTCCGCATCAAAATATTCCCCTTCACTGGTTACGCCCAATGCAAGCGGTGCAGCAAAAGACATCAGTTGATGAGGACTGAATCCTTGTGAATATGCAATATCAAGTCCTGCACGTTTTACCGCTTTCTGAAAAAATCGCATGACATCCAGATGCCCGATAAATTTGAAATGTCCCGACTTGGTATATTTAATTCTTACTTTCAAAGCAGACACCTCCTCCAAATCTGGCAGCTCCACAACCAGAACATTTTTCTCTGCAGTTTAGTGTGACGATTCCCTGCTTGGCCTTATCCCATTCGGATGCAAGGAAACGTTTGGTCACTCCAATATCAATAAAATCCCATGGGAGGATTTCTGTCACATCCCGTTCCCTTGTGGTATAGAATTCCATGGAAATCCCATTTTTCTCAAAAGCTGCTATCCATTTATCATTATCAAAAAATTCTGTCCAGGAATCAAAGATACACCCACTCTTATAGGCATCATAAATGACCTTGGACAACTTTCTGTCGCCTCTTGCAAATACGCCTTCCAAGACAGATACATCCGTTTCGTGATAGTTAAATTTCATTGACTTAAAATTTAACTGCTGCCGGAAAGTATCCTTTACATGATGAGCACGTTCTCTGTAACTTGCCGGATCTAACATTGGTGCCCATTGGAATGGGGTAAATGGTTTTGGTACAAAATAGGACGCCGAAGCTGTAATGGAGACTTTTCCATTTCTTTCTTCCTTTGGTATCGTATAATATGCTTCGGCTACTGTTTCGCAGAGTTCCGGAATTCCTTCTGCATCCCGGTCCGTCTCCGTAGGAAGTCCTAACATGAAATAAAACTTTACTTTATTCCATCCCCCCTGAAATGCCTGCATGGCTCCATTTAATATAATTTCTTCTGTCAATCCTTTATTGATGACATCACGAAGTCGCTGGGATCCGGCTTCCGGTGCAAAAGTCAACGAACTTTTCTTGATATCCTGCACTTTTTTCATAACATCAAGTGAAAATGCATCAATTCGAAGAGATGGCAGGGAAATATTTACATCATTATTACTGATCTCATCCATCAGAAAATAAATGAATTCCTTCAAACACTCATAATCTGATGAACTTAAGGAACTTAGAGAAATTTCTTCATGTCCGGTGGCTTTGATCATCTTCTTTGCATACTGCTTAAGAAGTTCCACATTCTTCTGCCGAGTTGGACGATAGATCATTCCAGCCTGACAGAAACGACATCCCCGGATACAGCCCCTCATAATCTCTAAGGTTACTCTGTCCTGCGTTACTTTGATATAAGGAACCAATGGTTTTTCCGGATAAGGAACCTGATCAAAATCCAATACAATCTCTTTCAATATCGTTTTCGGAACCCCATCTCCTTTTGGAGCAAATGAAGCAATAGTTCCATCGGAATGATAGCTTACTTCATATAGAGAAGGAACGTACATGCCAGGAATTTGTGAAATTTTATAAAGAATCTCTTCCCGAGATGCTTTCTGTTCCCTTAATGTTTTATATACTTCAAAGATATCATGATAACGGGTTTCTCCCTCTCCAATATAAAAAACATCAAAAAAATCCGCAATTGGTTCCGGATTATAACTACACGGTCCTCCGCCAATCACGATAGGATCCTGCAATGTACGATCTTTTGCCCAGATTGGAATATGAGAAAGCTCCAGTATCTGCAAAATATTTGTATAACACATCTCATATTGCAGTGTAATTCCCAGAAAGTCAAACTCACTTATCGGAGTCTGTGTCTCTAGCGAAAAAAGTGAAATCTCCTTTTCTCTCATAATCTGATCTAAATCCGGCCAAGGGGAATATACCCGTTCACAATAAGCATCTTCTCTCTTGTTGATCATATCATATAGAATCTGAATACCCAAATGACTCATACCAATCTCATAAACATCCGGAAAGCACATACAAAATCGAATGTCTACGTTTTCCGGATCTTTTTTTACCATATTTACTTCATTTCCGATATATCTTGCCGGTTTTTCAATCTCCATCAGAATTTCATCTGAAAGTGCTAATTTTGTCATATTTTATGCTGCCTGTTAATAACGCCAGGCAACTTCTCCTTTCTTTCGCATTTCTAATCATTTTCACCTGTACGGTTGCCCCTCTGTTTGTCGATATACAGGTGGAATCCTTTTCATTCACTGAGATTCAGATATGTTTCAGAAAAATCTTTCATTTCATTGTAAGCTTTTCTCACATATCCCATCGCCTGTTTGACAGCAGGCTGATTTTCTTCTAATCTGGCAATCTGGGTATTCATGTCACTCCATGCCATTGCGGCACCTTTTTTGATATCCTGTCCGCCGTACAGATAGCAGGAAAACAACATGATACAAGTCAAAAATAAGAATACCTTACCACCTAGAAACTGTACTCCGAAAAGTTCGTCTTCTGTTCCTTCCGAAATACCATTATTTTCATAATAACTGTATTTGTAAGAATTGTCTATATGTTTTCCACGAATTTCCTGTGTGTTCATGGCATGTTGCCGCCTTAAATGTTCTCTTACTTCTGTATACATTTCGTTCAAAATTAATACTTCCAATCTTTCTTTATCCCATTATATGATGAATGAATAAAGATATTACCTATTTTTCATATCTATCTTTGATTTGGCTGTTAACTGCGGCAAAAAACTCTTCCCCATACCATCATAGAGAAGAGTTTATCTACGTCATTCTATTAATTTTTAAAGCTATGAATCGGTGCTGGAATTCGTCCACCCCGGTTAATAAATGCATCGCAACTATATTCGTTCACTTTCATGATCGGTGCATATCCAAGAAGTCCGCCAAATTGAAGTGTCTCACCGGCTTTTTTACCTACCGCAGGAATGATGCGGACAGCCGTTGTCTTCTGATTCACCATACCAATTGCCATTTCGTCTGCGATAATACCGGAGATTGTAGTTGCCTTTGTATCACCCGGAATAGCGATCATATCAAGTCCTACAGAACATACACAGGTCATTGCCTCTAATTTTTCCAATGTCAGTGCTCCGCAGGAAGCCGCATCGATCATACGCTGATCTTCCGAAACCGGAATAAAAGCACCGCTTAGACCACCGACGTAGGATGACGCCATCACACCGCCCTTCTTTACCTGATCATTTAACAGGGCAAGTGCTGCTGTGGTGCCCGGAGCACCTGCATATTCTAATCCGATTTCCTCTAATATTTCCCCAACACTATCTCCGATTGCCGGAGTAGGTGCCAGAGAAAGATCAACAATACCAAACGGAACACCTAGTCGTTTGGAAGCCTCCTTTGCCACCAATTGACCAACACGAGTCACCTTGAAAGCAGTCTTTTTGATCGTCTCACAAAGAATCTCAAAATTTTCACCTCGAACCTGCTCCAATGCTTTTTTGACAACACCCGGACCGGACACACCTACATTAATGATTCGATCTGCTTCGGTTACACCATGAAATGCACCTGCCATAAACGGATTGTCGTCCGGTGCATTACAGAACACCACAAACTTAGCCGGTCCAATACAATCCCGATCAGCAGTAAGTTCCGCACTTTCCTTTACAATCTCGCCGATCAATTTGACGGCATCCATATTGATACCGGTTTTGGTTGAACCTACATTGACACTACTACATACATATTCTGTTACATTGAGTGCCTCTGGAATAGAACGAATCAACATTTCATCATATGGTGTCATTCCTTTAGAAACAAGAGCTGAATATCCACCAATAAAATTAACGCCAACTGTTTTTGCTGCTTCATCCAGAGTTTTTGCAATCTCCACATAATCTTCACTGGACTTGCAGCAGGAACTTC
The DNA here is from genome assembly GCA_905236365.1 of uncultured Lachnospiraceae bacterium. Classification (GTDB taxonomy): domain Bacteria; phylum Bacillota; class Clostridia; order Lachnospirales; family Lachnospiraceae; genus CAG-590. The sequence goes on along the minus strand of CAJOPP010000210.1, from coordinate 7,272 downwards.
CAATAATCGCAATCGGGGTCAGGGAAATACGTTTATTTACAATTGGAATACCAAATTCCATTTCCAGCTCTTTGCCGACTTTTACCAAATCCTTTGCAGAAGTGGTAATTTTCTCATACACCTTGTCACAAGTTGTCTTTAAATCATCCGAAATACAATCCAGCAGGGAAATCCCCATAGTGATAGTACGCACATCCAGATTTTCCTCGTGAATCATTGTATTCGTTTCCATAACTTCGTTTAAATTTATCATAATTACACATCGTATCCTTTCGTTTTATTTTTTCTGCATAAACCAAATTCGGGAAATAACAGCTACCCTAAAATTGAATCCGATAAGCACAAATCATCGTTCCTGCTCCATGCAGAAATAAACCTGGTCAGATGAAACCATTCCATAATTTTCATTAGCAACTTTGAGTACCGGCAACTCAAACAAAATATGTTCTCAACAAAACTGATATAACTACAGTCTATGCATCATATCAAAAATTTCTTCCTGCTGTAATGTAATATTCACATCAATCTCATCTCCGATTTGTTTTAATTCCGAAGCAATCGTTGCAAAATCTTTATTCGAATCCTGAATATTAACGATCATGATCATGTTAAACCAGTCTTCCACAATGGTCTGTGCAATGTCCAAAATATTAATCTGATTTCCCGCAAGATACTTACAAATCTGAAAGATAATTCCTACTTTATCTTTTCCTACTACTGAAATGACTGTTTTTTTCATAATTTTTCTCCTTTTTCTATTGCATATATTTATGTAATCACATTACAAAACAAAAAATAACGTTTCCATTATACTACCAGATTAACACTCAATCAATACAGAACATTTTTCCCGGTCAGCAACCATCATATTAAAATCCCGATAATCATTGCTGTACGGATTCCCATATAATTCATTTTTTACAGTTTCAAATGCAAGATCCGGATAATTATTTTCTTTGCTTAAATGTCCAAGATAAATTCCTTTGATATGATCGTTGAGTAAAGCCCGAACCAATTGTCCTCCCCGCTCATTGGATAAATGTCCCCGTTTTCCTAAAATACGCTGTTTTAACGGATACGGATACGGACCAACCTCTAACATACGAATATCATGATTGGCCTCAATCAGCATGGCATCCGCACCGGACAGTGACTGCACAATATGATCATCATAGTCTCCCAGGTCTGTAGCAACTGAAACTTTCTTATCTCCATCAGATAAAGTGTAACATACCGGATCAACCGCATCATGCCAGATGCTGATCGGCTTTATATATAAATCCTTAATCGCAAAGGACTCTTCGGGACAAATTCCATGAAACAGACTAAAATCTACTTTTCCTAAATTCTTGTATTGACAGACTGCCTCTAATGTTTTACTTGTTCCATAAACCGGAATTCCATATTTCCTTAAAAACACACCAAGACCTCCGATATGATCTGTGTGTTCATGGGTAATTAAGATCGCATCAATCTCTTCAGCTTTTACATCGATTGCTTCTAATGCCTGTACGATTTTCTTCATACTGACACCAGTGTCAATCAGGATGTTGGTGTGATCCGATCCCACATAGATGCAATTACCACTGCTACCACTATATAAACTACAAAGTCGCATTTTTATCTCCTGTTATATAAAAATTAGATGTATCAAATATACACTTACGTACGCATCTCGCAGTTATCAACAAAATAGCCGCTGATGCGGTGCAGATCATAGATTGCTTCGCAATCCATGACAAATTATAGCACATCTTTTATCTTTCTGTCATCAATAAAAATTGCTTGGTTTTACAGAATCATTTTTTACATATTTTTTCAAACAAAATTCATGAAGTCAGCCCCTAATAGAAGCATTCACCCGTGGTTCCACCTTATGTTCTAAAAATACCCGGATTCCTTCCGGCAATTTATCTGTAAGATCAATGGTATTTCCGGCAATCACAGTATCACCACAGAGCACCTGTTCTGCAATCGCTCTCATATCCGGAGATTCCTGACATTCAATTGCAATTCTCTCTTCTAAAAAGAAAAATTTAATCATACGACTAAACCCTTCTGCCAAAAATACAATATCCAACAGAATGACAAAATGACCATCTTCATCCTTTGCAGAAGAAGCCTTAACTGCAACTGCCTTTTCAAGTTGACCGCTTCGGATTGTCTGGTAACGATATTCTGCGATTCCTGCTTCAAAGATCAGATGTTCTTGTAGTTTTTTCTCCCGTCGTTCTTTTTTGCTTTGCTCTTTGAAAAACCAGATTTTTATCGAATTTTTATGCCGTTTAACAGCAATATCAGTAACGTTAAACGGTGACCACTGATACATTCCCTGTAGCATGTACGGAAATAATTTAATAGAAGTCTGTTCTATATGCAATCGCTTTCCGTCAAAAGAATCAAATAATCGAATGGTCCATTCCACTTCCGCCTGTATTCTCCTGTTCTGCTTAATTTTGTAAAGAAAACAAGAAGGAATAAAAGTATTTGGCAAATTCCAACCATTGCAGAAAGCATCAAATTCCTGCATCAATTTGTGATACAGGAATAGTTCTTTTCCTTTGAACTGTGGACGATAGAGTTCCTCATTTGTGAGGTACTTTATAATCGTTCTAACCAATTTGGAATCCGGAAACATTTTGTTGCTATGGGCATTCGTCGCTACGACCATATCATGTTTTTCATCAACAATGATATGCTGTCCATACATTCCACTTAACATAAACAGACCTTCTGGAAGATGCCAAAGCTGATACCCGTATCCCGTTGCAAGAGCATCCACATCCTGAAATACATTCTCCTCCTTCATTTTGCGGATATAGGAAGATTCTATCAACTGTACACCATGAAATTGTCCGTTCTGTGCCAAAAAGATTCCTATTTTGAGCATCCCATCCAGAGAAATATGCAGTCCCCATCCACCTCGTTCAATTCCCTCCGGACAAAGTTCCCATTTTACATGATTAATCCCCAATGGAACAAAAAAGCGCATCCGCAGATATTCCATAACACTGGTTCCACTTACTTTAGTCAAAATGGCAGCCAGCATATAAGTATTCATACTGTTATATACAAATCGGCTCCCAGGTTCAAACTGACAATCTGATAGCAAAAAAGCTTTTACCCAATTCTTTTCTACCATAGAAGTCAGTTCATTACATTTTGTTCCCGAAGTCATGGTAAGCAGATGCTTTACAGTAATCTGCCGTACAAATTTCGGGGTCAGTCTTGACTCGTATTCCGGGAAAAATTTAAGTACGGCATCTTCTTCCTTCAACAGACCCTCGGAAATGGCAAATTGAATCCCAATCGCCACAACAGTTTTACAGGTAGAATTCGTGATATGGGGAATAGTTTTTGTATAAGGAGGACGATATCCTGAAAAAAGGAGAGACTCTCCTTTTGCAATTGCAATTCCATCCAAAGCACAAAGTCGGTTCGAAACTAATTTCCTAAATAACTCTGAGAGAAGTCCTGCATTCAAACCAAGGGCATAACTGTCTCTTTGTTCGAATGGAAGTTCTTTTACATCATTGATTTCATGATAATTGATTTGCGGACATTCGGATAAATCTGTATCTTGAAAATTACTAACAATTTTAGTTAAATAATTCACACCATAAAATTGTCTTGGTATATTCATAAATACTTTCCTCCTGTCTTTTCTTTTAAACATCCGCTTATTGGGATCAAATATTTTTTAACATAATCAATTAGAGCCGTTAAAAATTAAGTGAACTCAGAAATATCTCTTGAAAATCTTCAAAATTTGCAAATTCAAAACTTTCTGTCCGCTTTCGGATTGCCTCATATTCAGATAAGATCAATGATTTATCCTCATTCTTAGTAAGCAATAACTCCTTTGCACCTAATAAAGAAGAATTTCCAACGACTGTGATTTTCTCTGCAAGGTCTTTCGGTATCATTTTCACCGTAATAGCATCTCTGATATCCATAAAAAAGCCAAGACCGCCACTGATATATACGTTTCCAATTGCTTCTTTTGTAATTCCTGCTTTTTTCATCAAAGAGATTATTCCTGCATAAATGGCACCTTTAGCCAGTTGGAAATTTCGAATATGGTCTTGTTTGATCACAAATCCTTTATCAATTTCAATTCCTTTTTCAAAAAATGGTTCTTTCAGTGTTCCATTCTCATCAATCAGCTTTCGCTTTACACATCCTGCAATTGCTTTGATACATTCACTCCCATAAGATGCTCCACTCACCGCATGGTCGAATACCGTTCCACAGGCAGCAGATGCTGCATAACCACAGTCTTTATTGAGAAGCAGCAATTCCCCATTTGTACCTAAGTCTACCAGGAGATCATAGGATGCATATTTCCCCATAGAAAGATATTCTGCACCCGTCAGAATATCTGCTCCTACAAAGGCAGAAAAACCCGGTGGATAAATCGCAGTATGCCAAATTGGTTGAACTTCCTCTATTTCCGCATATTCTATACTAACTGGATGAAACGGAGCCACGGCAAGTCCATCCACAGACATTCCTCTAAGGATATGAAGCATTGTGGTATTTCCACTATATACAATTTTTTCAATCCTTTTAAAATCCTGTCCAAGATGTTCTTCCAACTTCCTCCAAAGTGATTCACGAACCATTCTTCCCATTGTCGCAAGTTTCTCCGAATCCTCTATGCAATGCCGAATTCTGGTAATTATATCTGCCCCATAGCAAAACTGCGGATTCGGAAACGAAAAGGATAAGATTTTCTCCCGTGCATTTAAATCCATAAGGTCAACTGCAATAGTCGTAGACCCCAGATCAACTGCAGCACCAATGCCCTGATGTCTATTCTGTCTATTATTCATACCTACAATTTCCCTCCTGTATCAATGCATATTTTTCAGTGTACATTGAAACAAGTCGACAAGTGATTTTGTTATTTAATAGATACTCTTTGGATTCTTTTCAATCGGACGATATCCTTTCTCCGACAATGCATGGATGATCTGTTCCTTATGTTCCGGTCCAAAGGCTTCCATTGTTATAATCAATTCAACTGCAGCATTCCGATTCAGATTTACGAACTGATTATGCTCTAATTTGATAATATTGCCTTGCATTTCTGCAATAATAGAGCTGACATGCATAAGCTCACCCGGCTTATCCGGCAATAAAATTGATACAGTAAAGATTCGGCTTCTTGCAATCAAACCATGCTGTACTACAGATGCAAAAGTAATCACATCCATATTACCACCACTTAAGATACTCACAACTTTTTTATCTTTCACTTCAAGTTTCTTAACAGCAGCCGCAGTTAATAAACCGGAATTTTCTACCAGCATCTTATGATTTTCCAACATATCCAAAAAGGCTACTATTAATTCACTATCCTCAACTGTAATGATATCATCAATGTTTTCTTGGATATACGGAAAAATGTTACTTCCCGGAGTCTTTACGGCTGTACCATCTGCAATTGTATCTACAACCGGAAGAGTAACTACTTTACCAGCTTTCAAAGAAGCTTTCATGCAGGCTGCACCGGCAGGTTCTACTCCGATTACTTTAATATGTGGATTTAACATTTTTGCAAGTGTGGAAACACCGGTTGCCAATCCGCCACCACCAATCGGAACCAGAATATAGTCTACCGTTGGAAGTTCTTTGATAATCTCCATTGCAATGGAACCCTGTCCACATGCAACATCCGGATCATCAAACGGATGAATAAAAGTAAGACCTTTATCCTCTGCCATCTCTAAAGCATATTGACAGGATTCATCATATACATCGCCATAAAGAATAACTTCCGCACCATAAGATTTGGTACGATTTACTTTGATCAACGGAGTCGTTGTAGGCATAACAATTGTCGCCTTTACACCATATGCTTTTGCAGCAAAGGCTACTCCCTGTGCATGGTTTCCGGCAGAAGCAGTGATCAGACCTTTCTTTCTCTCTTCATCGGATAAAGTTGAAATTTTGTAATAGGCACCACGAATCTTATATGCACCCGTCACTTGAAGATTTTCAGGCTTGAAATATACCTTATTTCCACTCTGCTCGCTAAAAAAATCGCTATAAATCAGTTTTGTCGGGTTTACTACTTTTTGTACTGTATTATAGGCTTCCTCAAATTTTTCTAATGTCAACATTTATTTTTTCCTCCATGTTAGCTCTTGCTTACAATCTGTCTTCTATATGCCTGTTGCATCGTAAAATATACGTTTTCGTACGCATCTCTCAATTAATGTGAGATGCTACCTGAACAGTTCCACCATTTCCATTTAATATTTATGAAAAATTTAATCTTCATCTGAAATTAAGATTTCAACCTCTGACCTTGTATCCATATCCGCAAACAATGCATTCACATAAGCCTCCGGATCAAATTTCTGTAAATCATCAATCTGTTCACCAACACCAATATATTTTACCGGAACACTCAATTCTGACTGAATTGCAATGGCAATTCCACCCTTCGCTGTACCATCTAACTTTGTCAAAATAATACCATCAATGTTAGTAACCGTACTGAACTGTCTTGCCTGCTCCAATGCATTTTGTCCGGTAGAGCCGTCTAATACAATTAAAGTCTCCAGATGTGCATCACTGTATTCTTTTTCGATAATCCGTTTCATTTTTGCAAGCTCATCCATGAGATTTTTCTTGTTGTGCAATCGTCCTGCAGTATCCACAAGTAAAATATCCACATTTCTTGCTGCAGCTGCTTTGACCGCATCAAAGGTAACGGCAGCCGGATCAGAGCCCTCATTTTGGGCAATGATTTCTACTCCTGCTCGATTTGCCCATGTCTTCAACTGATCGATTGCAGCCGCACGGAATGTATCTGCTGCACACATCATAACATGTTTTCCGCGACCTTTATACTGAGCTGCTAACTTTCCAATTGAAGTAGTTTTTCCAACACCATTCACGCCTATGATCAGCATTACCGTTTTTTGATTTTCAAAATCATAGGCACTGTCCTCTACCAGCATTTGGTCTTTAATCAGATTAATGACCAGTTCCCGACATGCTTCCACTTCTTTTATGTTGTTTTTCTTTACAATTTCTTTTAATTCATCAATGATACGCTCAGTCGTATCCAATCCCAGGTCTGCCATGATCAATGTTTCTTCCAATTCATCATAAAAATCATCATCAATGGAAGAAAATCCTTTGAACAACTGGTCAAAGCTTTGATTGATGCTGTTACGCGTTTTTGTAAGTCCTGCTTTTAATCGGCTAAAAAATCCTTTTTCTTTTCCAGGCTTTTCTGCTTCTATTGGAACTTCT
>CAJOPP010000209.1 GCA_905236365.1 uncultured Lachnospiraceae bacterium | reverse complement strand
TAAATTCAAGACTCGCTCGCGAGTCTTGGCGCGGGATTTGCGTCAGCTATGCTGACATATTTCATATGCAAATCCCTGCACATCCTCACGGCGTATTAAATCCAATCTCCTGTCATGCTGTTCATTGTCTACTGTAAATAAAGCAACGGGTCTACATACTCACCATTCACACGAACACCAAAATGACAATGCGGACCTGTGGAAACACCGGTGGAACCGGCTAATGCAATCGATTGTCCTGCCGTTACAGACTCCCCGACAGATACCAGTAAAGAGGAATTGTGCATATATACTGTAACCACGCCACCGCCATGATCAATGCAGACATAATTACCTTCTGCATAGTTATAAGTGGCTACAATTACCGTGCCGCTAGCTGCCGCAACAACATTGGAGCCTGTATCACACGCAATATCGATTCCCCGATGGTTAGAACTTGCACCTGCAATCGGAGAATTTCTTCCTCCATACTGGGACGTTATAGTGTTATATCCAGGAACAGGCCATAAAAATGCACCACCTGTATAAACAAAATTAACGTTGCTACTTGCAGCTAATTCTGCAGCTGCAATAATGGACTCCGCTTCCTCCTGTGCCTGCTTATATTTTGCAACTTCTTCTTCCTGATTTTTTATGGATTCAGCATACTGGGCAACCTGTATACTCTTCTGTGCCAGTACTTCTTCCATAGTATCTTTTTGTTCCTTCACTTCGCTCTGAAGATCTTCATTTACTTCCAAATCTTTATCTAATTTCTGTTTTAAATTAGCAACCTGCTCCTTTGCCTCTTTCAGTTCCTTTAACAGATTATAATCATACAACGAAACTTGATTTACATACTCTGTTTTATTCAAAACATCAGACATGGATGTTGCAGAAAGTAAAACATCCAGATATCGTTTTTGTCCCGACTCATAGACCATTTGTATTCTCAGCTTCATTGCATCATATTGTGCATCCTGAGCTTTCTTGGCTTCATCTAATTTAATCTGTGTATCTGCAATAGATGTTTCTAACATTCCCTGTATTTTTTCTAACTTTGTTATCTCCTTCTGCAAATCATTCAACATCTTATCCAGCATAGTAATATTCTCTTCAATATTAGACTTAGCAAGCTCTAAATTATTCAAAACTTCTTGAGCTGCTTTTCTCTTTTCAGATGCTTCTTCCGCATCCTTTCTCGCTTTTTCAATAGATGCATCTGCTACGCCGTTATCTGCAGGCGTTACAGGTAATTGTGTCGGTGTCTCCGTCGCAGATTCTGTTGCACTTTCTTCCGTTGCCTTTTTATTCTTAGATTCGGTCGTTTTTTTCTTCTTATCCTCTGTTTTTTTCTCTTGCACTGTTTTTGCTTCTGTTGTTTTTGCTTCCGTTGTTTTTACTTCTGTTGTTGGCACCTCGGTTGTCTTCATCGCCTCTGTAACCGGTTCCGGTGCCGGGGTTGGAGCTGCTTCCGTTATATTTTCTGTAACCGGTTCTGCTTCCGTAACTGCTTCCTGCACATCACCATTTTCAGTGGCATAACTTGTCACTCCATAACCGAAACTACTTATTATCATAGAAAGCCCAAAGAATATACTAATGCATTTCTTTTTTATCCTAAACATAATGCTCCTCCTATTTGCCAAATCATTGCCATCATTCTAAGACTCTTCACATCGGATGGCTCCTGCATGGTAATGCCATGCACTACTTTGCGACACGTGACAAGTCATCGCTATCATCCTAAAACGCTTTGCGTTGATGGACCTCAAACATGTATATGTCGTTGGGTTGTTAATAGGCTACCCAAAAGACCCACTCCAACTCCAAACAAGATTGAAATTGGAACCAAACCTTTAAAAACATCTCCTGCTGGAACAAACTTTACCATGTTTTCTACAATTGCAAAGTGTTCAATCAGATACTTAACCGTACCCTTATAAATAAAATAAAGACCAGTAACAGGAATAATGGAACCCGCCAACCCCAGAATCACTCCTTCTATCAAGAACGGTGCTCTTACAAAAAAGTCTGTTGCTCCAATCAATTTCATAATAGCAATTTCCTCTTTTCGAACAGAAATACCAATCGTAATGGTATTACTAATCAAAAACAGCGAAACCAGCAATAAAATAATAATTATGCTAACCGAAGCATATCCTACCAATCTTCCCAAAGAATTAAGACTTTGGGCTGTCCCTTCACTGCTGTTCACTCTTCGAACACCGGATATTCCATTCAACTTCTTCACGGTTGCGGCCTGCTGACTAATATCCTTCAGTGTTAATTCGTAAGAGGCACTGTTCTGTAACGGATTATCTTCTCCAAATACAGAATTCACATATTCCTCATCACCGCCATATACATCTTCAATATACCCTTTCCATGCCTTATCTGCAGAAATATAATTGATCGTATCAACGTTCTTTAAGTCTTTCAGCTCATTACCAATCTGTACGATTGTTTCTTCATCAATACCCTCTTCAAAAAAAACCGATACTTTCAAAGAGCCCTCAATGGACTGGACCGCTTGCTCCACATTCTGAAAAATAGAATAAAAAATTCCAAAAAGGAAGATACAGGCCACGATTGTTCCGGTTGAGGCAAGCGAAAATAACAGGTTCCTTTGAATATTCTTAAAGCCCTGTTTAACACTATATCCCAATGTATTAATCTTCATCCTTATACCCACCTTTTTCTTCGTCACTAATTACTCTGCCCTTTTTGAGTACAATCACCCGCTTTTCCATAAGATTCACAATATCTTTATTGTGGGTAACAACAACCACCGTTGTCCCTTTTTTATTGATATCCTCTAACATTTTCATAATCTCCAAAGAATTCTTTGGATCCAGATTACCAGTCGGTTCATCTGCTAAAATAATATCCGGCTCATTCACAATTGCCCGTGCTAAAGCAACTCTCTGCTGTTCTCCACCAGAAAGCTGCTTTGGATATTGTCGATACTTATCTGCTAACCCTACCATAGTTAATGTAGCCGGTACTTGTCTGCGAATATCTTTTTGTGGTTTTTCAATTACTTGTTGGGCAAATGCCACATTTTCAAAAACCGTACGATCCTTTAATAAGCGAAAATTCTGAAAAACAACTCCCATCCTTCTTCTAAGCATCGGAATTTCTTTCCTTTTCATTTTGCTGTATGGCTTACCATCGAAGGTAATCTCCCCGGATGTCGGCTTTATCTCCTTCAATAACAACTTAATCAGAGTTGTCTTCCCCGATCCACTGCTTCCTACTATAAAAACAAAATCGCCCTTCTTAATCTCAAACGATACATCATCCAAAGCCTTTGCCCCAGTTTGATTGGGATATCGCATGGTTACATGATTAAGCACTACCATATCAGTGCTCCTTTCTCTTTCCTTGTACTTTAATGATTAATACTCTAATGACTCCATATACTTCATGTATTTTACAACCATCAATGCAATCTTAAAGGTAATGGCGTCTTCAAAGACACGAAGATCTAATCCCGTACTTTTTTGCAATTTATCAAGACGATATACCAATGTATTACGATGAATGTATAACTGTCTTGAGGTCTCTGATACATTCAGACTATTCTCAAAGAATTTATTGATTGTGGTAAGTGTCTCATCATCAAAGTCATCCGGAGAACGGTTTTCAAAAATTTCTTTAATAAACATCTTACAAAGTGGAATTGGTAACTGATAGATCAAACGTCCAATGCCAAGATTGCTATACGCAATAATATTGCGGTTACCGTAGAAAATCTTGCCGACATCCAAGGCCATCTTCGCCTCCTTATAAGAACGGGAAACCTCTTTGATTTCATTAACAATGGTACCATATGCTACATGTGCAGAAGACATCGCCTCTGTATTCAACATATCTACAATTACCTTTGCAGTATTTTGCATATCCTCATATGTTTCGTTCTGTTTTACTTCTTTTACAAGAATAATATTCTTCTCATCCACGGCTGTCACAAAATCCTTCACCTTGCTGGAGAAAATATTACGAATTGTCTCTAATGCATTGGTATCCTTTTCATTCTTGGTCTCAATAATAAATACAATACGTCTAACATCTGTATCAATATGCAGTTTCTTAGCACGATTATATATATCCACCAATAACAGATTGTCCAACAACAGATTCTTGATAAAGTTATCCTTGTCAAAACGTTCCTTATAGGCAATTAACAAATTCTGCACCTGAAATGCCGCAATCTTGCCAATCATGTAAACATCGTCTGCCTCGCCCTTAGCAATAATAACATACTCTAACTGATTGTCATCAAACACCTTAAAAAACTGATACCCCTGTAACATCTGGCTCTCAGCCGGCGATTCCACAAAAGCAAGCACAGATTCTTCATACTCATCGGTATCACGAAGAGTAGATGCTAATGCTTTTCCCTCTGTGTCCATTACGCATAAATCAATTCTTGTAATAGCTTTAATCCCCTCTATTGTATCCTGTAATATTTGATTTGATATCATTCTCTTCACTCCTTACTTTTTGTAAATTTACCTAATCTATATTGTAACGGATATTTTTAAAAAAGGGAAGTAAATGTTTAAAATTTTATTATTTTTTCACATTTTTTGTTTTGCTATGATTGAAAGCAGATTAAAAACGCAAAACCATAGTTGCTGCCATGTAACAACACTCAATTGTCGAAGTGAAAACCTGATTTCCTATTATACAAAAAGCGGCTACCGAAGTAGCCGCTTTTTATTCTTGAGAAAAAGAAAGATTAGTCTAAAATCTTCTGCTCTGTTTCTTTATCAAAAATATGAATTTTGCTTACGTCAAATGCCAACTGAACAGTATCACCTGGTCTAGCTGTTGTACGAGCATTAACTCTGGCAGTGATATCAAACTGATCAATTGTAAAGTATAAATAAACTTCAGCACCTAACATTTCGTAGATTGTAATTCTTGCATCAATGATACTCTCTGGAGAAGACTCAATGAATAACTGCTCATCATGAATATCTTCTGGTCGAATTCCTAATACTACTTCTTTGTCAATATAGTTCTGCTCAACTAAAATTGCAGCCTTGGAATCCGGAACTTTAATAGAGTGAGAACCGAACATCAATAATACATCTGCCCCAGACTTAACAACTTTACACTCAATAAAGTTCATCGGAGGAGTTCCCATAAATCCGGCAACAAATAAATTAGTCGGCTTATCATATAAGTTCTGAGGAGTATCTACCTGCTGGATAATACCATCCTTCATAACAACGATTCTGGTACCAAGTGTCATAGCCTCTGTCTGATCATGTGTTACATAGATAATGGTCGTCTGTAATCTCTGATGTAACTTAGAAATCTCAACACGCATCTGTACTCTTAACTTAGCATCCAAGTTGGATAAAGGCTCGTCCATCAAAAATACCTTAGGTTCACGTACAATTGCACGCCCCATAGCCACACGCTGTCTCTGACCACCTGATAAAGCCTTTGGCTTTCTATCAAGTAAGTGCTCGATATCAAGAATCTTAGCCGCTTCATGTACCTGCTTATCAATCTTCTCCTTAGGTACTTTTCTTAACTTAAGACCAAATGCCATATTATCATATACTGACATATGAGGATACAAAGCGTAGTTCTGGAATACCATTGCAATGTCTCTATCCTTCGGTTCTACATCATTCACCATCTTATCACCGATCCACAGTTCTCCCGAACTGATTTCCTCAAGACCTGCAATCATACGGAGTGTAGTAGACTTACCACATCCAGATGGTCCTACGAAGATAATAAACTCTTTGTCTTCAATCTCAAGATTGAAATCCTTTACCGCATTAAATCCATTTGAATAAATCTTATAAATGTTTTTGAGTGATAAACTAGCCATTTTCATTTCCTCCTTGAAGTTATATAGATTTTAATCTGACTATTGCTATAATACATCATTTAGTTTTCAAATGAAATATCACATTTTCACAAATAAGTCTTGATTTATTTGTAAAAATTGTCAGAATGTAAAATAATATCATTAAAGTGCACATTTTCAGATGACAATTATTATATATATATGCCTACAACGCCAAATCATATGATTATAATTTTGTATATCGCCCTCAAATGTCGTGCAAAACATCCAACACTTCTCAGTTTTCAACTGCCTGTTCTTAAAATTTTTTATATAAATTGACCAAGAATAATACGTCCTACCGTTCTTTTTTCTTGCGTTTCAGTACTGATTTCATCTTAAGATTATTAAATAAAGACTTAATTCTTCCTTCCCTTCGAAACCACTTATACAGATGTTGAATTCGTAATTTTTGTATTGGCTTGGGAACCTCTGACTCCAAAACAGCCTTATGATATAGTCTATTTCCTGTAAATAACATCAAACCTGCATTCATCTGATTTCGAAATTTCTGTAATAGTTCAAACTGTTTTTTCTCCTCCAAGGCAATCAGTAATATATCGGGAGCCACCGAATTAATCTCATTTACAATATGACCAAGTGATTCTTCCTGTTCTGTTAAATACATGCCACTCAGCGTTAAAAACGGACGTTTTTCATGAATATTCTCCTGGATAAAAGTAAACTTCTCTTCATCCTCTGCAACCAGCATAAACTCATATCCCAGTTCGATTGCATCATCCAGAATTTTATCAAAAAAGCTCTCAAAAAAGAACGGATCCCGCTTATGTTCTAAAACGTCATCCACACTAGAATTTACGCTGGAATTTCCCGGAAGAACAAGTTCACTTTCCTCGACTGCCTTCTTCCACTCATACTGATCCTGTAAAAGCAACAATGTCTCGCTGTTTACAAAATATACTACACTACTGCCTTCCTCCTTCAGATATTGCAATACTGTCTCATTGACATCCTTTGTTGATGCAATATCGACCGGAATATCCAGCAGCCTAATTCGTTCTTTCATAAAATACCTCTGTTACTGAACCACAGTGTCATTACTCCCAATGATAATAAAAATATCAACACCTTCTGTTGACACATCAACACCGGAGCTTATCGTATTGACTTCAATCGTTGCATCTGTAAAATATTCAAGCAAATCTTGTCCCATACCTGCTTCCGGAACACAAATTCTAGTCTGTGCCCCGCTTTCTGCTGAATAATTGCCCGTTGCAATATCGCTAAAGCCTGATGTCTGAAGCTTATTCATCCAGGCTTTTGCCAAACCTGACACTCGTGTACTATTTAACACCAGAATTTTCTTATCTGTTGAAGCAATAATTGTTTCTTCTGTTGTAATTTCTTCTGTTGTGATTTCTTCTGTCGTGATTTCTTCTGTCGTAATTTCTTCTGTTGTTTCCGGCTCTTCTGTAATTACTGTTGTATTCTCTGTCGTAATTTCTTCTGTTACCTCTTCTGATGACATTGCCTGTAAATCTTCTCTATATGTAGAATTATCATTAGATGCAGTTGTGTCCTTCTGATCTGAATTCATTTTTAAAATAAAGAATAATGCGAATCCAATAATTGCAGTTGCCATCAACACTATCAAAGAACGTAGAAACGCCTCTTTAAATACCCCTAAAATGGTTTTGTTGTCCATTTGTTCGCCTCCTATTTAATCACAAGTATTCTAAGTATAGCAGAATCAACTATTATTTTCAACCTTTTCGTACAGATAGATATCCCTTCCTGGTTACAGTTCAGCCTTCAGCCGCCTGAGCCATTACAAATTATTTTACTATTTTAGCCTTTGCCGGTACTTTCACTTCCAACAACTTCTGATATTTTTTCACCATCTCTGTGCTGCCAACTTTAATTCGTGCCTTTGAATAAATTCCCTTAAATGCATTTTTTCCTACTTTTTTCAGCGTTTTCGATTTGATAGTTACTTTTTTCAGTTTCTTACATTTATAAAACGCAGACTTTCCAATACTCGTCACATTATTTCCAATTATAACGGTATTTAATTTTTTATAATTTTGAAATGCTTTGTCTCCAATTGCCGTCACCTTGTAATCATTTCCTCTGTATTCTATCTGCCCTGGTACAGTCAAACTCTTAATGGATTTCTGATTGCATTTTATCAAAGCCACTGTATTATTTTTCCCATCCAAATTGGTAATCTTATAGAACAACGCCCCTTTTCGGAATATAACGCCAACAAATTCTTCCGAAGTATTCATCTGTTCAATATTTTTTATCTCTCCGGAGACCGGAATTGTCGGTTCGCCTATTATAGAAGTTGCGACCGTCTGGTCCCTATTTCCTGTATTCTTGTCATCACTGTTTTCCGGAATCTGATCCTTTCCAACTCCTGACTGCCCAATACCCGGAGTTTCATTATCACCTTCTGACATCTTTCCATTGCCGTTTTCGGACTGCTGTTCGTTAATGCTTCCTGACATCTGCTCATTGCCATTTCCCGACTGCTGTTTGTTTCCGTTTTCTGACACCTGTTCACTGCCATTTGCCGACTGTTGTTCGTTACTGTTCCCTGACATCTGCTCATTGCCATTTCCCGACTGTTGTTTGTTTCCGCTTTCTGACACCTGCTCATTGTCATTTCCCGACTGCTGTTTGTTATTGTCTCCTGACATTTGCTCATTGCCATTTCCCGGCTCTTGTTCATTTCCGTTTCCCGTCACCTGTCCATTGCCATTTCCCGGCTCTTGTTCGCTTCCACTTCCTACCGACTGCCCATTGCTATTTTCCGGCTGTTGTCCATTTCCGTTTTCTGACACCTGTCCATTGCCATTTCCCGACTGTTGTTCGTTTCCACTTCCCACTGACTGCTCATTTCCATTTTCCGGCTCTTGTTTACTTCCGCTTTCTGATACCTGTCCGTTACTATTTCCCGATTGTTGTTCACTTCCGTTTTCTGACATCTGTCCATCGCCATTTCCCGACTGTTGTTCACTTCCGTTTCCCGACATCTGTCCATTGCCATTTCCCGGCTGTTGTTCGTTTCCACTCCCTACCGGCTGCCCATTGCTATTTTCCGGCTGTTGTTCATTTCCGTTTCCCGTCACCTGTCCATTGCCATTTCCTGACTGTTGTTCACTTCCACTCCCTACCGGCTGCCCATTGCTATTTTCTGGCTGTTCTTCATAATCACTTTCTAAAGTCTGCTCATTCCCAGACGGTGTCTCCTTGATTTCATCAAATGCCATCCTGCTCAGATTCACACTCTGATTTACACTCAGTCTAAGTGTCTTATTCCCTGGTGTATCAAAATTCAATTCGCAGGTATGTTTCTTGAATTTCTCCCCATTTTCTGTTGGTACTGCATTGATAATGGCAAGATTCGCTCCATCTACTGTAACCTCCACAGTTGATCCATTCTCTGTTGTTCCTAGATCAATTGCAAATTGATATTTTCCTGCATTTAACACTTGAATTTTATATTCTACGTAGGAATCCTTCGCCAGATTGCCAAGATATCTTGTTCCGTTTACCTCCATATCTTGTGCTGCATATTTTTCACTATACGCTGTACTTTCAAACTCGCCCGGAATCACATGAACCGGAGCATTTTCTATTTTTTCCGGCTGTGGTATTGGAGAATCTGTTTCCGGTTTTTTATCGGGATTTTGTTCTGGTTCCGGATTGGGATTCACTTCTGGTTGATCAGTTTGAATTTCCGTAATGGTTATATTACTCAAATTCACACTGTTATTCACACTCAGACGAAGAATCTTTTCTCCTGCAGTTTCAAAGTTCAGTTCACATGTTTGCTCATGAAAAACTTCCCAATCCTGTGTAGTTTCTACATTGATAGTATTTAAAGTCATTCCATCCACTGCAAGCGTAACAATTCTCCCGCCTTGTGGTGTTCCCAAATTGATTGCGAATTGATATTTTCCTGCTTTTGGCACCTGAATCTTATAATCTACATAAGAACCATTTTCTAAATAACCAAGATATTTTACTCCATTTACATCTATATCCCTGGCTATATATTTTTCACTATACGCTGTACTTTCAAAGCTACCCGGTAATACATGAACCGGAGCGTTTTCTACTTTTTCCGGCTGTGGTACTTCCGGTTCCGGCTCGGGATTTTGCTCCGGCTGCTGTGTCTGAATCTCCGTAATGGTTATATTACTCAGATTTACACTATTATTCACAGTCAAGCGAAGAGTCTTATCACCGGCAGTATCAAAACTCAATTCACAGGTCTGTTCTCCAAAAATTTCCCATCCCTGTGTTGTCGCTACATTGATGGTATTTAAAATTGTTCCATCTGCTGCAATCGTTATTGTTCTTCCTGCTTCCGGCGTTCCTAAATTGATGGTAAACTGATATTTCCCTGCACGCGGAACATGGATTTTATACTCAACATAAGAACCAGCTTCCATATAACCAAGATACTTTATCCCTCCGGTTTCCATATCTCTGGCTGTATTTTTTGCGCTATAGTCGGTACTCTCAAAGCTTTTTGGCAGTTCATGCACTGTAGCATCATTTCGCTCTACATATCCGGTATCTTCCGAATTGCCACCGTCTTCGCCTGTTCCTGCTGTATTTCCGGAATCATCACCAATAGCATCCCCAAGTGTATTTTTAATTACTTTTAGTAAAGAATTGTCGCCAAATGCATCCTGACCTAATTCCCAGATCATAATTCCGCCATAGTTCTTACTATATTCTGCTTTTTCACGGATCGTTTTTTCACTAT
>CAJOPP010000208.1 GCA_905236365.1 uncultured Lachnospiraceae bacterium | reverse complement strand
GTTCCCGAATCCATACTGCTTTTCTGTATATACCGAAATGCCTCCGGCTCCGTCATATTATTGCGTTCCATCAAAAGTTTCTTAGCCTGATCAATGCATTCTTTTTCCTCTTTATTACGAACTTTCGGTTTGCTTCGATCTTTTCGCATTCTGCGGTCTAATTGCGTTAACATCATTTCCACAGAACTGAGCAGATTCGATACCTGAAAAGGCATTGTCACTGTCACCACATCCGGTGGACATTCCGCTAATCCCTCTTTGGATGTCAGCAAAAGCATTTCAAAATAATCGGGTAAACTTTCTGCAATCTCGTTACAATACATATCCTTAAACCGCCTTGTACAAATTACAATTCCACTATCCAACTGATGGACAGCAGATAAAATACCGGAACCTGTCGTACAGATTTCCGTCCGATGTATTCCACGGGATCTAAGAATATCACTGATTTTTTTTGCATCTTCTATTTTGGGCATTGCCACAATAATGCTATTTCCCATGGCATCACCTCTTTCCTCTTAATAAGCGGTAGCGGCATGCGCTGCCTTCGGTATAGACTGTAACATCACGCCTCCTAAATACGGCTTAAATATTTGCGGACTTCCCAATCAGACACCTCTTCCATATATTCATTCCATTCTGCAATTTTTGCTTCAATATATACGGAAAGAAATTCCTTTCCTAAAGTACGTTCCATCAGATCATCCTCTAAAATCTCACTGATTGCTTCCCGTAGTGTTCCCGGAAGCTGTTCAATCTTATCGCCATCTTTCTTTCGTTCCGTATAAATCTTTCCGGCAGTTGCCTTCTTTTCAATTCCATCCAATCCGGCAGTAATGCAGGCTGCAATTGCCAGATACGGATTTGCAGCAGAATCCGGGAATCGAATTTCAACCTTTGTATCCTCTTCCGGCTTCGAATGAAGCCTTAACAATGCATTCTGATTCTTCTTTGACCATGTAATTTCCTTCGGGGCTTCAAATCCGGAATTGATCCGCTTATAAGAATTCACTAACGGATTCGTGATTGCACACATACCTTTTGCGTGCTGCATCACCCCTCCCATGAACCAGTCAGCCTCATCCCGCAATGTTCCATCCGACGAATTAAAGATATTTCTTCCATCTTTGTACACCGATACATGCATATGCATTCCTGATCCGGCAGCACCTTTCTTTGGCTTTGGCATAAAGGACACATGCAGTCCAAAACGCCTTGCAATAGACTTAATCGCACTGCGGAATGTCACAATAGAGTCTGCGATTGTCAATGCATCAGATCCCCGGAATACGATCTCGTGCTGTCCGGGTGCTTTTTCATGGTGAGAAGATTCGATTTCAAATCCCATTTCTTCTAACGTCATCACCATATCCCGTCTTGCATTTTCTCCAAGATCCATTGGACCCACTGCCATATACCCTGCATTCTCATGAGTCAGCGTGGTTGGAATTCCGTCTTCATCCGAATGAAATAAGAAGAACTCACATTCCGGATCAATATAGAACGTATACCCCTGCTCCTCTGCCTTTTTTAAAACCTTCTTCAATATTGTTCTGGGACTTAAATCACATGGTGTCCCGTCCTCATAATACACATCACATAACAGTCTTGCCACCTTACCCTGCTGTGGGCGCCATGGAAGAACTACAAATGTGTCCAAATCCGGATGCAGATACAAATCTTCTTCACTAAACTGAAATTCGTCAAATAATGCCGAACCTTCGAAAGCGTATTTATTCTCTAAAACCCACTCCAACTGATTCGCTGTGACAGCCACATTTTTCAGATTTCCAAACATATCGGTAAATTGCAGACGGATAAATTCTACATCTTCTTCCTCTACTAATTCCAAGATTTTATTTTTTGTCATACTCCATCTCCTTATCATAAATTCGTGGTAAGTGTCCAGAACAAAGCTTGAAAATCATATTTTACTCACTGTGGTGTTTCTACGGTTCACACTGTCCGGTCATCTTAGAAACAACAGCATTAAAAGCTAAGTTCTAAATCATTACAAATTCGTGTATTCCATCAAAGAAGCATCTACCTGTCTGGCAGCATTTCTTCCCTCTGCAATTGCCCATACAACCAGGGACTGCCCTCTGTGCATGTCTCCTGCCGTAAATACTCCTTCCACACTTGTTTCATAGAACCCCGGTAATGTCTTAACATTCGTCCTACCATCACATTCTACACCAAAACTCTCTGTAATATAACCCTCTGATCCTAAAAATCCCGCTGCAATCAACACAAGATCTGCCGGAACCACTTCTTCGGTTCCCTCAATCGGTACCATACGCATCCGTTTCGTCTTCTTATCGTACTCGGATTTTAATTTCACGATCTTCGCACCGCAAACATTTCCTTCCTCATTGGAAATAAATTCTGTCACCGTTGTCTCATACCGTCTTGGATCTTTTCCGAATACATGGATTGCTTCTTCCTGACCATAATCGGTCTTTAGCACCTTTGGCCACTCCGGCCAAGGATTATCCGCTCTGCGTTCTGTCGGCTGTATCGGCATCATTTCCAATTGTAATACACTCTTAGCACCCAGTCGGATGACCGTTCCCACACAGTCATTACCGGTGTCACCACCACCGATCACGATCACATTCTTATCCTTTGCCAGATCATATGGTACGGATTTGAAATCATGATCCAGTAATTCCTTCGTTACTTTCGTCAGAAAATCCACTGCAAAATAGATTCCCTTTGCCTCTCTTCCCGGCACATTGATATCTCTCGGATTGGATGCTCCACAGGCAAGAATCACCCTGTCGTATTGACGTGCCAATTCCTCTCCTGTAATATCTACACCTACATTGGTATTGCAGATAAAGGTAATACCTGCTTCTTCCATCAATTTGATTCTTCGATCGATCACGGATTTCTCCAATTTCATATTGGGAATTCCATAGCGCAACAGTCCGCCCAGGCGGTCATTTCTTTCATATACTGTCACGCTGTGTCCTCTTTTATTCAACTGCATTGCAGCTGCCAGTCCTGAAGGACCGCTCCCCACGATTGCAACCTTCTTTCCGGTTCTCGTCTTTGGTTTTCCGGAAGTAACAAGACCATTCTCAAAAGCATACTCGATCACTGTTTTTTCGTTCTCTTTTGTGGACACCGGAAGTCCCTGTGCACCACAGGTACATGCTGCTTCACATAAAGCCGGACAGACACGGGAGGTAAACTCCGGAAAACAATGTGTCTTGGATAATCGTTTATATGCCTGTTCTAAATTTCCCTGATAAACCAGATCGTTCATTTCCGGGACCAGATTCTGCAACGGACATCCGGATGCCATTCCGGCGATCATGGTACCGGCCTGACAGAACGGAACACCGCAATCCATGCAACGGGCTGCCTGCAATCTCTGCTCTTCTAACGGCAGTCTCCCATGAAATTCTTTAAAGTTCTGAATTCTCTCACCAGCCGGAGTTTCTGGTCCATTTTTTCTCTCATATTCTAAAAAACCACTTGCCTTTGCCATTTCAATTCCTCCTATTCCAGTTCTGTATCCTACGCTCTTTTTCCACCAACACAAGTGTAAAATGCTTCGATCTGTGCATTCTCTCTGCTAAGTCCCTGCTCTTCAAAACCAGCCGTTACCGTCATTAACTCTTTATAATCTTCCGGAATGATCTTCTTGAACTTTGGAAGATAATCTTCAAAATGCTCCAATACTTCTTTTCCTTTCTTGGAATTCGTTGCTTTTACATGTGCTTCAATAATCTGCTTCAGTTCTTCCTGTTCAAACTTATTCTCTACTTTTTCCATAAGAACAAGTTCTTTATTCAGATTCCGGTAGAGTCTGTTATTCTCATCCAGCACATAAGCAATACCACCGCTCATACCTGCTGCAAAATTCTTATCAGTCGGTCCAAGAATCACAACCTTACCACCGGTCATATATTCGCAGCCATGCTCACCAACACCTTCGACTACCGCAGTTGCTCCTGAATTTCTCACACAGAAACGCTCACCGGCACGGCCTGCCAGGTAGACCTCACCAGAAGTTGCACCATATAATGCCACATTACCAACCAGTATATTCTTCTCAGGATCATAAGATGCCTCCTTCGGTGCAAAAACTGCGATTTTACCACCAGAGAGACCTTTTCCCAGATAATCGTTACAATCACCACAGAGATTCAGCGTCAAGCCTTTTGGAATAAAAGCACCAAAGCTCTGTCCACCGGCACCGGAACAATCAATGGTAATCGTATCTTCTTCCAGACCATCCGGATGAATCCGCGTAATATCCGCACCGACCAGTGTTCCAAATGTCCGGTCGATATTAGATAAATCAATATCAAAATGCTTTTTTGTTCCCTTTCTGATTGCATCTTTCATTTCCCGTTTGCTTAACAGAACTGCCTCATCTTTCACCTCAGAAAGCTTAAAATCATAGGCACATTCCGGTTGGAATACGGTATGCTCTCCGTGAATATCAGCATCCTGTAAAATAATCTTACTCAGATCGATCTTTGCTGCATTTCCGGAAAGTCCTTCCTTTTTCTTTAATAAATCCGTTCTTCCTACCAACTCATCCACTGTACGGACACCTAATTTTGCCATATATTCCCGAAGCTGTCTGGCCGTGAACAGCATAAAGTTTTCCACATATTCCGGCTTACCGATGAACCGTTGTCTCAATTCCGGATTCTGAGTGGCAATGCCCATTGGACAAGTATCCAGATTGCAGACACGCATCATGGCACAACCAAGAGTTACCAATGGTGCAGTTGCAAAGCCGAATTCCTCTGCGCCTAAGATTGCTGCAATAGCCACGTCACGACCACTCATCAACTTTCCATCTGTTTCAATTATGACACGGTTTCGAAGTCCGTTGGCAATCAGTGTCTGATGTGCTTCTGCAAGACCGAGTTCCCACGGAAGACCTGCATTATGGATAGAGCTCAGTGGTGCTGCCCCGGTACCTCCATCATATCCGGAAACCAGAATGACACTGGCTCCTGCTTTTGCCACACCGGCTGCTACCGTACCAACACCGGCCTCGGAAACCAGTTTCACGGAAATTCTTGCATTTTTATTTGCATTTTTCAGATCGTAAATCAACTGTGCCAAATCTTCAATGGAATAAATATCATGATGCGGTGGTGGTGAAATAAGGCTGACACCCGGTGTGGAATGTCTGGTCTTTGCAATCCACGGATATACCTTCTTTGCCGGCAAATGTCCACCTTCACCCGGTTTTGCTCCCTGTGCCATCTTAATCTGTATCTCTTTTGCGCTCACCAGATATTTACTGGTCACACCAAATCGTCCACTGGCTACCTGTTTGATTGCAGAACTTCTGTCATTCTTCGTTCCGGCAGTCTGTAATCTCTCATCACTTTCACCGCCCTCACCACTGTTGGATTTTCCGTGCAGATGATTCATGGCAACAGCCAACGCCTCATGTGCCTCCTGGGAAATGGAACCATAAGACATTGCACCGGTCTTAAACCGCTTTACGATTTCTTCCTCACTCTCTACCTCTGACAGATCGATTCCTTTTTCCGGATAGTTGAAATCCATGAGGCTTCTCAGATATCCGCTCTGTTCCTCATCAATCATTTTGGTATATTCCACGAATTTATTATAATCCCCTTCTCTTGTGGCCATCTGTAACATATGGATGGTTCTTGGATTGTATCGATGTTCCTCACCCTGACTTCTCATCTTGTGACGTCCCATGGAGTGGAAGGTCAGATCAGACTCGAGACCTAATGGATCGAACGCTTTGGAGTGCTGCTCATCTGCTGCTCTGGCAATATCCTCTAAGGTAATACCACCGATACGACTTACCGTACCGGAGAAATACCGGTCGGTAACCTCTTTTGCAATTCCAATTGCCTCAAAAATCTTACTTCCCTGGTAAGACTGAATCGTAGAAATTCCCATCTTGGATGCAATCTTTACGATTCCCTGCAGGATGGCATGGTCATAATCCTCAACGGCTGCATAATAATCTTTATTCAAAAGTCCCTCATCAATCAACTGTCCGATGGTTGCATGAGCAAGATAAGGATTCACAGCACTTGCCCCGTATCCTAGCAGAGTTGCAAAATGATGTACTTCTCTTGGTTCCGCTGACTCCAGGATCAAAGACATTGCGGTACATTTCTTCGTCTGAACCAGATGTTTGTGAACAGCTGCCACAGCCAGCAGAGACGGCAATGCCACATGGTTCTCATCCACACCTCTGTCGGAGAGCACCAGAATCGTTGCCCCCTCCCGGTAAGCTTTATCTACCTGCACAAACAAATGGTCTAACACTCTGTCAATCGGTGTACTCTTATAGAAAATGATCGGAACCTTTGCCACCTTGAAGCCCGGTCGATCCATGGAACAAAGTTTCAACATATCAAGATCAGTCAGGATTGGATTGTCAATCTTGATCACATGACAGTTTTCCGGCTGCTCTTCTAACAGATTTCCATTCTTACCAACATAAACTGTCGTCGATGTTACGATTTTTTCCCGAACCGCATCAATTGGCGGATTCGTCACCTGTGCAAAGAGTTGCTTGAAATAATAAAACAGAGGCTGGTACTCTTTAGACAATGCTGCAATCGGAGTGTCCACACCCATGGCTCCAATCTGTTCTGCTCCATTTAATGCCATGGAATAAATGCTGTTCCGATACTCCTCATACGTATATCCAAATGCTTTCTGAAGTTTTGCTCTCTCTTCTTCCGAATAACTGATGATCTTCTCATTCGGAATCTTCAACTCTTTTAACCGCAACAGATTATTATCCAGCCATTCCCCGTATGGCTCTTTGTTTGCATATTCTTCCTTCAATTCCTCGTCGGTTTTGATCTTACCGGACACGGTATCCACCAATAACATTTTGCCCGGATGCAAGCGCTCCTTACATACGATATGGGACTCATCCAGATCTAACACTCCAACCTCGGAAGCCAGAATCAGACGGCCATCATCCATGATATAGTATCTGGATGGGCGAAGACCATTCCGGTCCAAGATTGCTCCCAACACATCTCCATCGGAGAACAGAATTGCTGCCGGACCATCCCATGGTTCCATCATTGTTGCATAATACTGATAAAAATCTCTTCCTTCCTGTGAAATTGTGTCATTGTGCGTCCAAGGTTCCGGAATCATGATCATGGCAGCAAGTGGAAGTTCCATTCCGCTCATCACCAAAAACTCCAGAGTATTATCCAACATAGAAGAATCAGAACCTTCGGTATTGACCACCGGAAGCACCTTTGTAAAATCATCGTCCGTCAGAGTGTTGGAAACCATCGTCTCTTCTCTTGCCAACATCTTATCCGCATTTCCCTTAATGGTATTGATCTCGCCATTGTGGACAATGATACGGTTTGGATGTGCCCGCTCCCAACTTGGATTTGTATTCGTAGAGAAACGGGAATGCACCGTAGCAATTGCGGATTCATAATCCGGATCCTGTAAATCCAGGAAAAAGGTACGGAGCTGATCCACCAAAAACATTCCTTTATATACAATAGTCCGGGATGACAACGACGGAACATATGTATTGCTGTTACTCTGTTCAAATACACGCCGTACCACATATAATTTACGGTCAAAATCAATTCCCTTTGCCACTGACTCCGGCTTCTCCACAAAACCCTGATAGATTGCCGGCATACAGGAAAGTGCCTTTTCTCCTAATACTTCCGGTTTTGTCGGAACTTCTCTCCAACCCAGAAAACGCATTCCTTCCTTTTCGACGATGATTTCAAACATCTTCATCGCCTGACTTCTCTTCAACTCATTCTGTGGAAAGAAGAACATACCAACACCATATTCCCGCTCTCCACCAATCGGAATCTCTAACTTCCTACATACCTTTTTGAAAAAACGATGGGAAATCTGTGTCAGAATACCGACTCCATCACCGGTTTTCCCCTCTGCATCTTTACCCGCTCTGTGCTCGAGATTTTCCACGATACTCAATGCATCGGCAACAATCTTATGACTTTTCTTTCCCTTCATATCTACGACTGCACCAATACCACAATTATCATGTTCAAATTCCGGTTCATATAGACCTTTTTGTAAAATATTCTGATTCATTTCCCTTTCTCCCTTCTGTTCCAGTTCCGGATTCGTATCTCAGTAATGAAATCCTGTGTACGGCATGCATATTACCGCTTACAGTTCACTATGCAACAAAAAAAACGCCAAATACACCTAATACAATTAGGTTATTTGACGCCTTTGTCAATTCGCATATTTTTTACGGAAACTATTCTATATCAAAAACTTAATTTTGTAAAGTACTTTTTTTATTTCCCATTGACAATCAAATCCTACTGGATTAGAATAGCTAAGAAGACAATGACGTCCTGGATTCTCCAAGGCGTCTTTTTACCTTGATGAGAAGAATCATTTTTAGAAAGGAACAGGTATCAATCAATGCAGTATGAATGGGATAAACCAAAAGAGGAATGTGGCGTATTCGGGATCCTGGATACATCAGGAGAAAATGTTTCGAATACCATTTATTATGGTCTGAGTGCACTTCAGCACCGGGGACAGGAATCTGCCGGTATTGCGGTCTGTAACACCAGTGGTCCGTTAGGCAATTTATTATGTCACAAAAAAATGGGACTGGTAAATGAGATTTTTTCTTCCGAAACGTTAGCCGAATTAACCGGAAATATCGGAATCGGTCATGTGCGCTATTCCACTACCGGAGAGAGCTCTGTGAAAAATGCACAGCCGATTGCCATCAATTATTTTAAGGGAACACTTGCCCTGGTTCATAATGGAAACCTGACAAATGTAGATGAGTTAAAAAGTACTTTACAGGAAAACGGAGCAATCTTTCACACCACAACAGATTCTGAGATCATTACCTATCAGATTGCATTGGACCGAACAAAGTCTGCCAGTATCGAAGAAGCAGTTGCCAAAACTGCCAGAAAATTAAAGGGCGGCTATGCACTTCTTATTATGAGTCCTCAGAAATTAGTAGGTGTAAGAGATCCTTTTGGTCTCAAACCTCTCTGTCTTGGCAAACGGAATGACAGTTATATTCTGGCATCTGAAAGCTGTGCCCTTAGCAGCGTCGGTGCAGAATTTGTTCGTGACATTCTCCCTGGCGAAATTGTTACAATCACAAAAGATTCCATCAAAAGCAATTTGGACTTATGCACCTCTGAACACGCTCACTGCATTTTTGAATATATTTATTTTGCAAGATTAGATTCCACCATAGACGGAATCAATGTATATGATGCCCGGGTCAATGCCGGCAAAGCTTTGGCAAATTCCTATCCGGTCGAAGCTGACCTTGTTGCCGGTGTTCCGGACTCCGGTATTGCCGCAGCAATC